>JALEPQ010000081.1 GCA_022768685.1 Spirochaetia bacterium | reverse complement strand
GCAAAGTGAAGAGGATAAATCTGCTGAAAAAGAAACAACTCCGGAAGTGACAATTACTTATTATCAAAGTTCAGATGAAATTACCTGGAAAGGCTGCTGGAATGGTGATAATACAGCAAAAAATTACGCATTCCGTGATCTGTCCAGTGAACCAGTAAAAAAGGTGGTAAGCAACGATTCTTATAATATACGGTTGTACGGAAAGAAGACAAAGTTAAGTATGCCTGTTTTTAGCGGTCAATGGGGTACTGACGATGGAGTTGTTTTGAATCTGATTCGTACAGATAATAATGAAAATTGTGGTGAGACAACAACTTATTCTCAAAGCATAGGAACAAGTGGCACAGAAAAACATGGTGTATTTAGCGGGCTTGGAAGTGGCTGCTACTGGATTGATAATTCTTATATAGATAAATATGCTGCCATCGGTGTAAAAATTTCAGATGGTTCTACTTCAAAAGAAATGACAGTTAGAAGTGATGTAAACAGTATTACGGTTCAAAAATAATATGCCATTATAAGAAGCAGATAAGATTTAACTTTATGAAGAAATTATATAAAAATATTTTTGTTATTTTATTTTTTTCCTCTTTTTCTCTTTTTGCACAGACTTATTCTTATGATGATTTACGTAATTCAGTTTTTCAAAATCATCCTGAGCTGCTCAAACTTCAGGAAGAGTATGAAAGAAGTCTTCTTGACGTAAAAGATGCAAAAGCAGGATTAGGACCAAGTATAGATTTAGAAGTTTCCGGAACTTACCTTTTAAATCCTCCTGTAGATGCAATTTACCTGAATGTAGATGATGTTTTGAATGCAATTCAGTGGCCTGGTGAAAGTAAACCTGCCAGTACAGGTCAGTATGTAAAAATCTATGATGGAATGGAAAATACACTTTACAATTTTGGGTTGAAATTGACACAACCTGTCTGGACTTGGGGAAAGATTACAAATGCAATAAAACTGTATCAAAAAATTGCAGATATAAAAGAAATCCAGATTCTGTCAAAACAGCAGGAAATTGAAATTGAACTGGAAACCAGACTTGTAACATTAACTTATTTACAACAGATTCTGCAGATTCTTGAGGAAGAAAAAACTTATGCTGACAGAATGGTAGAAGTTTCTGAACATGCAGAAAAAACAGGAATGTTACTTCATCAGGATGTTGTTGATGCTCGTATTCAGGCAAAGCAGCTTGAAATGGTACAGATAGAAATTAATGAACAAATAGTAAATCAACTTCTGGAACTGGAACGAATTACGGGAATTGAAAAACTTTCTATAAATGAAATTGATTTTGAAATTGATGAACAATGGTTTGAAGAATTATTAACGAAAGACAGAACTGAACTTGAAAAAAATGCCCTTTCCCAGAATCAGCTTTCCATAAAAATGCTGGATGATTTGAAAGAGGTAAATGAACTTGCTGTAAAAATTTCCAAAGGTTATGAAAACTGGAAACCAGACTTTGCAGTTCAAATGTCTGCCGGATATGGTGGTTCACGTTTTCCGCTGGTTGAACCAAACTGGCTTAGAAAAGATGAATATTCTGCAAATATTTCTATAGGAATGAAAACTACTGTCTGGGATGGTGGAAAAAAATTAAATGATATTGCCAGAAAAAAAAGTGAAGCAGCAACTACAGATGTAAATAAACTGGATGCCCGTTCCACAATTAAAAAAACACTGGCAAGTAAATTAAATGAAGCTGATTTGTGTTCAATCAAAATTGAATATCAAGATTTGAAAATTGAATCAGCACAGGCAAAAATTAAGCAGAAAGAAACAGTCTATAATTCTGGTTATGGATCTGAAACTGATTTACTTTCGGCAAAAATAGACTGTTGTAATGAAACTATAGAAAAATTAAAGCAGCAGCTGCAAAGAGCTGTGGCCTGTATGACAATTGATTATTTAAGCAAATAGTCAACGTATTGAGGGGCAAGAGGAAATAGATGAATAAATCTGATTTAAAACGAGATTATCCAATGCTTAGAGGGCGTTTTGCAAAAAAAGGATATGACTGGTGGTGGCATAATTTTACAGCGGTTAGTGAAAAAACAGGAGAAGAACGTTCATTTTTTATAGAATACTTTACCTGTAATCCAGATCTGGCAAAGGAAATACCTGTTTTAGGGCAGCTTAAAGAAAATCAGGATTTTGGAAACCGTCCAAGTTACCTTATGGTAAAGTGTGGCTGGTGGGGAAAGAACGCTACTCAACTTCACAGATTTTTTTCATGGGATGATACTGAAGTTTACTTTACAAAGGAATATGGTTATGGTGTAAAAGCTAGAAATTGTTTTGCTTCAGAAACACTTTTACGTGGAAGTGCAGAAATTTCAGAAGAGGATTCAAAAAATCATCCTGAATACATGTGTGATGCCGGTTCAATGGAATGGGAAATTGAAGTAGAAAAGCAGGTAGCATTTAATGTTGGCTATGGTGCAGGAGATTTCTTCAGATTTTTAACAGCTTTTGAAATGTACTGGCATGCAGAAGGAATGAAATCAAAATATTCAGGCTATGTAATTGCCAATGGCGAAAAATTTCTTGTAAAACCTGAATTGTCTTTTGGATATGCAGATAAAAACTGGGGAGCAGATTTTACATCACCTTGGGTATGGTTATCTTCTAACGATTTAGTCAGCAAAATAACAGGAAAACGTCTGGAAAACTCTGTTTTTGATATTGGCGGGGGACGTCCAAAAGTTTTTGGAATTGCAATGAACCGTCAACTTTTAAGTGATTTCTGGTATGAAGGAAAATCCTATGAATTTAACTTTTCTAAATTCTGGACTGGCTGTAAAACAAAATTTGATTGTAAAGAAACTGAAAAAGAGATAAATTGGTATATCCGTCAGGAGACTCACAAGGCTGTAATGGAAACAAATATTACCTGCCAGAAAGAAGATATGCTTCTTGTAAATTATGAAGCCCCTGATGGGAAAAAACGACATAACCGTTTATGGAATGGCGGCAACGGAAAAGGAACTGTAAAACTTTTCAAAAAGAAAGGCAAACAGTTGAATCTGATTGATGAGGTTGAAGCTGGACATATTGGTTGTGAATTTGGAGAATATTGCTGATGTATCTTTTAGTTTTAAAACAACTTGGAATAATGACTGTCATTGTTCTTGCAGGATTTATTTTTGCAAAAATTACAAAATCAAGTGAAAAGGAACAAAAATTTTTAAGTAAACTTTTACTTTATTTTATTAATCCATGTCTGGTATTCAGCCAGTTTAATATGGAATTTGATTCTGAAAAATTAAAACAATTTGGTTTTGCAGTTTTTGCATCTCTCATTTTGAATGGAATAATTATTCTAATTTCTATTCTTACAACAAGAACAGGAAAAAAAGGAAACAGAGATTTAAATCATATTGATCGCCTTGCCATAGTTTTTACAAACTGTGGATTTATTGGCATCCCACTTATTCGTGGTGTTTTTGGAAATGAAGGTGTATTTTTTCTCCTGGCTTATCTGATGATTTTTAATGTACTGCTTTGGACTTGGGGCGTTTATCAGATGAGTGGAACAATCAACCTTAAGAAAATTATTACAAATCCAAATATTATTGCTGTTACTTTAGGTCTGGTTTTGTTCTGTATGCCTTTTACCTTACCTGAATTTATTGCACAACCAATAGTCATGATTGGCGACATGAACACAGCAACTGCAATGATTCTGATTGGTGTTATGTTTGCAGATTTCAAATATGAAAAATCCTATGTAATGAAACTGCTTAAAGTTGTCTTTATCAGATTGATACTTTGTTCTGCAATTAATCTTTTTGTAATTTTCTTTATGTATAAGATTTTTGGAAGTTCAATCAATAATTGTTATACAATGCTTTTTGTAGTTTACATCTGTTCAATGTGTCCTTCTGCAACAAGTGTTCCAAGTATGAGTTGTGTTTATAATAAAAATACTTCGTATGCCAGTCTGCTGGTTTCTGTTACAAGTCTTATTTGTATAATTACAATTCCAGGTTTTGTAGCTTTAGCTGAACTTTTGTTTAAATAAAAAAAAGTTCAGCTGTCTTTTACCAGGAAAATTATAATCTGCAGATAATTTTTTCCCGTAAGCCAAAGAGATAGCAGTCAATTTTGTTTTCATCTATTTTGAGCAATTTACTGGCTGCTATTTTATAGATTTTCTGTTGACCTTTGTATAGATCAGGGTTTAATTTCTGATCAGACTTGTAATCTACTATTGTATAAGTTCCATCTGCATTTTCAAAAATCAGGTCTATAGAACCTGTCCAGATAGATTTTTCATGGAACATTCTGAATGCCCATTCTGCTTTTATAAATCTTCCTGAACTTTTTGCACCGTTTTCTCCGTAAGCAGCCTTTCCAAGTTCTGAATCTGCAAAATCGTGGCACATATTTATACAGTCCATAATTACATTTTTTTTCTGTTTTTCATCAAGATTTTTGAACAACTTTTCTGGAGGTAAATATTCTTCAGGTGAAAATCCTTCTGCCTGGGCACGAAGATATTCATGAACGAGTGTACCAAAATCATTTGCCTCAAAATTTCCACTTCCAATATAATCTGCCGGTGTATCATATTTTTCCAAAACTCCAGAGTTGGGTAATTCCAAGCTTTCATTTTCAAGACCGTTTATGACACTATTTTCAGTGCCTTGTAGCAGTTTTGTTTCCAAAACTGCAGAGTTGGGTAATTCCACGTTTTCATTTTCAAAGCCAGTATTTACACGATTTTCAGTGCCCTTTAGCAGTTTTGTTTCCAAAACTGCAGAGTTGGGTGATTCCAAGTTTTCATTTTCAAAGCCGATATTTACCCAACTCCCTTCTTGGGAGCTAGGTGTTTTTCTGTTGCTTAATGGTCTTTCATAAGGAATTATATTTATATCCTTGTATAGTTCATCAACTTTTTTAAGGAGAATTTCTTTAGTATTATCATATAGTGCATTATCATAAGCTTCTTTTTTAGTTACTGGTTTTAAGTTTAAAAAATCAAAGGGTGCATCAGCTTCATAACGGAAAGTGCCTAAGCTTTCTTCAGTTTCACGGGCAGTCTGATAGTAGTATTCAATTAATTCCTCAAATTGCGATAAAGTTTTGTCAGAACTGCTCCAGTTACCAAGAATATAAACAGAATCCTCGGCTCTGGTAACTGCAACGTAAAAAAGTCTTTTAAATTCTGCAGCTTCCATAGCATTTCCTAAATTACGCTGCATTTCAAAAAAGTAATTACCGCCTTCACCAGAAGCACTTCTGAAAGTTAATCCTAAATCTTCGGAAAAATAAACAAAATTACTTCGTTCAGATTTTGCATTTCCTGTACAACCTGTAATAAAGATATGTTTGAACTGCAATCCTTTACTTTTATGTACTGTCATTATCTGAACAGAATCTCCTTTTTCCAGAGGATATGCTACATCTGATTCATCAGAACCTTTTGCACCAAATATGTTTCCAGAACCACGTAAAGAATCCATTTCATCAACAACAGCAGAAATATTTTTTGAATTATTATCACATTGGCGGAAATATTCAAAAAGCAGGTCATATTGTTCAGCCTGCAGGTTTAAAACAGGATTTAATAAAGTTTCATAACGATAACCTGTGTTATTCCACAAAAGATTCAGACTTTTTGTTAAAGGCTGACTTAAAATCAGAGGTTTTATCTCTTCAAAGAACTGAACTCCATGTTCATATTTTTTATATTCAGCACCTAAAAGTTCTTCAAATTCACTTTTGTTTTCAAAGGCAGTATCTGTTAGACATAATACTCCTTCCAGTGCGGATTCAGAAAGATTTACAAAAGGAGATGCCAATACCACTGCAAAAGCCTTTTTATCTGACGGATAGACACAAAGACGAAGAATATTATAGATATCATTGACCGGAGCATTCTCAAAAATATTTGTCTGCTGGTCCAGGTTAAATGGAATTCCAAAGTGACATAACCAGTTTGTAAGATATTTTCTATCTGAGCGGCCTCTATCTAGAATAGCAAAGTTACTGTATTTTTTTTCATCACCGGATTCATAAAGCTCTTTTATTTTTTTTGCTATAAAATAGGCTTCCTGATTTTCTTTAGACAACAGTTCATTGTCTTTATCGTCCTTTATAAAAGTTGTATTGAACATTACAACGTGAGTGCAGATATTTTTATCATTTAGTTTTGCAACGGGCAATTCTTCATAAGTTTTTGTGTTAACTTTTAAAGCCCGTGCTTTTTCTGGAAAAGTTGCTTCAAAATCATCAGAAGATTGATTTAACAAAATTGATGGGTAATGAATTTCAAGATTGCTGCTAAAACCTCCAAAAAGCTGATTAAAAGTTGAAAGCAATTCAGTTTTAGAACGATAGTTATATGACATCTGAAGAGGTTCTGCATTTAAATCTAGTTTCAGGTTATTAAAAACAGAAACATCTGCATTGCGGAATTTGTAGATAGATTGTTTTTCATCACCAACAAAAAAAAGCTTGTCTTTACGAAGTTCATTTGTTTCAGGATTTGTTGAAAGAAGAAACAAAAGATCACGATTTTTTTTGTTGTTATCCTGGAATTCATCAATCATGATTTTATCAAAAGCATTTTGTTCCTGTTCACGTATATCTTGTTGTTCATTAAGAATTTTAAGGCTCATTTCTGCGGCATCTTTAAAAGTAAGATTTCCAGATATACGTTTTGCACAGTTCGTTTCTTCCAGAAATTCGTCCATAAGTCTGCAAAGTTCGGTGGTCATATTAAAATCCGCAAAAAAGTCATAAATTAAAGAGAATTTAAAATCTTTAAGGGCATTAATTGCATTTTTTGTTTCCTGATATGCAGCGGTTCTTGTTCCAGCACCACTTACGCAACCTGAAAGTCCATTTACAAAGTCAATTACTGAGTTCAGTTTATTTAAAAAATCAGGATCGGATGCGTTGGATTCTGAATCTGGAATTTTATAAGCTTCAAAAGAGATGTTCTGTTCCAGATAATAATTTGCTTTTCCTACAAAGGTACTTGCATCAAACTGATCAAGAGAATTTATGCAGGCTGTAATATATTCAATTTGTTTTATTAATTCATCACAAAGTTTATTCCATTCTTTACAGATAAATTCTTTCTGGTAAGACAGTTTTTTTGAAAAGTAACCTTTTTCATTGGCAAGTGAAGTGAACTGGCATATTGCATAAGAAAAATAATTTTCTGCAAAAGCCTGAAGTTTTCCAGCTTCCGCATAGTGAAGAATTGCAGGATTGTTCCTGTGTTTCAATACAAACTGAAGAGCTTTTCTTGAAATGTCAGATGTGTCACCACCACCTGCAGAAAAATCAGGTTTTATACCATAGCGGTTTGCTGCCTGCCGAACAATTCCTGTACAGTAAGAATCTAATGTTTGAATGTGAGTCTCAGAAAAATCATTTAAAGCCTGTATTGCCCGTTTTTTTTCTGTTTCTGGAGTAAGAGGATTTTCCGCAAAATATTTTAATGTGCCATAAATACGGGAATACATTTCGGAAGCAGCTTTTTTTGTAAAAGTTAAAGTTAAAATTCTAGGGGATGGAATATTGCAGCTCATTACAAGCCATGCAAATCTTGTTGCTAGAACTTGAGTTTTTCCAGAACCGGCACCAGCAGCTACAATTGTATTTTCTGTAGTACAGCAGACCTTTTTTTGAGCAGGATCTAATTTACGTTCCAGTAAGTCTAAATATTTGTAGTCTGAATCAGCCATTTTTTTCCTCTTTAGTTTTTAAGTTTTCTCTGCTCAATATTAAAAGCAGTTCTACAGATTGTCTTATAACCGCAGGATTTACAGTCTGTAAAAGGTTCAATCTTAAAATATGGATCTTCATTTTCTGTAGGATTAAGATTTTCTGTTTTTACTTTTTCTATAAAACTTTCTGCAAATTCTTCAAAGCGTTCAATAGTAGATTGAAATTCTTCAATACTCTGAGATTTTTCTTTATTTTTAAGCTCATTGGGCTGAACAATTACAGATTTTTTTGCATCTTTGATTGTATAGAATAGGGCGGCATTAGCTTTTACTTTGTTTTCCGGATTTTTATTCCACATGTTTAAATACATAGGAATCTGAAAATCTCCTAAACTGCCATCTTCCTGAACGTAGCAGCTTGTTTTTGAAGGTGGAGTAGAATCTTTAAAGTCGATAATAAAAATATTGTCATTATCATCAGTTAATACACAGTCCATTTTTCCAGAATAACGAAGTTTTTCATTTTCAGCTGAATGCCATCCTTCAGTCTGCAGAACGGTACACTCTCCAAAACCTTTTTCTTCCTGTGGTTTACAGAAATTTTTTAAAAAGAAAATGATTTGAGCTGCAATTAAACTTTTTTGGGAATCAAGAGTAAGCACGGTAAGAGGGCTGTTTCTGAAATTCATTTTACTGTCTTCATTAATTACAAAATCAGTTATTTCAAAAACTTTATTTACAATTTCTTCTTCGTTTTCAAAATCAGGATTTGCCACAGGAAGTTTTTTATTATGATTTTGTATTCTGTCTTTCAAGAAAAATTCAATAATCCTGTGATGAATATTTCCCATTTCAAAGTAGTCCATCAGCGAAGTGTCTAAAGAATCTTCCTTTAAGGAAAGTACATTTCCAAAAAACCATTTTCTGGGGCATGGGAAAAAAGTTTTCATATCTGATTGTGTCACAGAAATCTTTTTTCCATCTTTTGATTCCAGATGTTTTGAACGGTTTTCAATCAATACAAAATTAATTTTTTCCTGAATAATGCGCTTTATATTTTCAGTTTGTATTTCAACCCTATTTCCAGTTATTTTGCGCCAGAATTCATACTGATTTTTTTGTGCTTCAGTAATTGCTGAATTTTTTTGGTCTGAAAGGAAAAGTTTTTCTTCGTTTACAATAAAATCTGTAGAATCCAATTCTTTAAGAGGATTTTCATTCTTATCATCATAACTTTGAAGGCCATTGTGCATAATTGCGAAGCCTGAAAATGTTGATTCTGCATAGGAAAACTGAATTACAGATTTGTCTTGAATTTTATTGTATAACCTGATAAAAGCTGTAGCAGGATTAAATAAACGGTCCTCCTTATCTAAACCCAGTTTTATTCGTTTTTGAGAACTTAAAAAAGAAAGTCTTTTAAACTGTATTTCCAGATTTTTCTGGCTGGCATCAATTACAAACTGATATTTAAAGTTTGCAGCGGCAGAAAGCCTGTATGGATAAACAGAAATGCCTGTAGCGTTGTTCTGCATTGTGTATTTTTTACCAGAAATGTGCTCCAGAAAGAATTTATATGAATTATTGATTGAAATTTCTGTTTTTTCAAAAAAATCTTCTTCAATTCGGACAAGTTCTTTTAATTCTGTAATACAACGACTGATAATTTTATTAGCACTGTCTGAAAAATTATTTTCTTCAAGAAAGTTATTTCTAAAAATAATCCAGGCTTCATAAACTCCAGAAAAACTTGCTGCCTCACAGATACGGGTAATGTCATTTTTTAAGGCTCTGTAAAATGGAAGTTCAGATTCTGAATAAGGAGGAAAATTTAATGCCTTTTCCCAGATATCAACTTTCCGATTTGTAGAAATTTCTTCATATCCGCATAAACAGTGAAGTTCATTTCCAGCACGGATTAAACTTGTTTTAAGTTGTTTTACATTACCTGATTTTTCATTTTTCTCTGACCATGGAACATATTCGTCAAGAAGGAGTTTACGCAGGGAATCATAAGAAAAATCTGTATTATAACATTCATAAATTTCTTGAAAAATTTGACCTGCACAATTTTTTGTAAGTGGATAACCTGCTCTTATAACATAAGGAACACAGTATTTTTCAAGTTCACGTTCCAGATATGGAGTGTATGTTTCAAGATCTGGAACATTTAATGTAATTTCATTCCAGTCTGCTTTTTTTTCTGCAACAAGTTTTCTAATCTGCAAAATAGTACGACGCAATTCACGGCGGGAATCTGAATATTTGTAACATACAGCCTTATTAGTTGTGGCAGAATTTTCTGGTAAAGTTATAAGATGGATGTTTTCGTTATTTTTGAAGATTTCAATATAATCAGCATAGTCTTCTAAAATTTCTGGATAGAAGATTACAAAAGTTTTATCGATTGTAACAAATTCCGGTTTTAACCATGAAGGTTCAAAAAATTGATTTTTTTCCAGAAAAGCACAGTATCGTTTGTAAAGTTCATTGTAGTCTTCATCTTCTTCATCAAGAATTTCAGATTTTTCGTGCCAAAGCTGCAGGGAAGGCAACATTTTTGAAATCCAGTCCGTAAAAGAATAGGCATCTTTTGCAAAAGATGGATTGATTATTTTTTTGAAAAAAGGATTCAGAGCATTTTGCCGTAAAAGATTATTTACAAATACTTTTCTTAAAACGGCAGGAATTGCTGTCTTTCCTTTTTGAGAACTGGTAGCAAAAGAACTTTTGAATTTATCCCAGGCAGTAAAACGTTCAAGAGGAACTGCATCCACTCCTGAAATTTCAGGATTTACAACACACCAGTCAATCCAGCTGTTCATTACAACGTCAGTTGAAAAAACAAAAATGACATTAGGATCTGGCAAATATTTCTTAAAAATTAAAGATAAATTTTCAGGCTCAATGGGAAAAATATTATTCATACTTATAAGTATAGTATATTTTTTTCTATAGGTTAGCGACTTTTGATAAAAAATAAAAATTTATTTTCAGTTCTTTTCGCCATATTCAGGTTCTTCATCAGCTGCATCTAAAGCCATACTTGCCAGATCGTCAATGTACTGAGCCGCCGCAGCTTTTTCTTTTGTTGTACCGGCAATTCCCAGTGATTTACGTTGAGAATCTTTTTTCTCATTGCGTTTTTCATTCAGTTGTTTTGCTGCCAGTAAAATTTCTGCTGCTTCAAAGGCTTTTATATGAAGGCATTGTGCAATTTGAGCTTCTTCTGATTTTGCCAGATTTTCCAAAGTTGTAAACTGCATCTGTAGTTGTCGGGCTCTTTTTTCTCCAACTCCAGGCAGTTCCAGAAATATTGATTTTGTATTTTCTTTTGTACGTAAATTCTGGTTTCTGCTGGTTGCAAAACGGTGAGTTTCATCTCTGACTCGCTGCAGTAAACGTAAGGCATCACTACGTTTTGGAAGGCAGATTGGAGTGCTGTTTCCCGGAAGATAGATTTCTTCATCTCTTTTAGCAAGACCTGCTACCGGTATGTCCAGATTAAGTGATTGTAAAATGCTTTCTACTGCATTTACCTGACCAATGCCACCATCAATTAAAATCAGGTCAGGTAAATCTTCCTGGTCATTTACAAGTCTGGTATATCTGCGGGAAACTGCTTCCTTCATGCTGGCAAAGTCGTCTATTAAACCGTCAGTTGTCTTTAAGCGGAAATAGCGATAATTCTTTTTATCTGGATTTCCATTATAAAAACTGATTAGAGAAGCAACAGGCCATTTTCCGCCGATATGAGCAATATCAAAACCTTCAATGCGGACTGGAAGTACATCAAGTCCAAGTCTGTCTTTCAATTCTTCCATTGCAGGAGTGTCCCCTCTGTCGCGGAGTCTGCGTATAATGTCTTCATGGGCATTTTGAGTTGCCATGTTGATTGCAGCACGATCCCGCTGTTCAAATGCGTAATGTGCAATGTGCAATTCGCAATCAGTATCTTGAAAGTCAGATTCCTCATTGGTATCTTCGTCATTTAAAACTACATACAGTCTGCTTTCTACTTTCATATCTTCTTCCAGCCATTTTGCAATTAGTTCTGGTTGAGCGGTTTTTGGAATGTAGATATTAGGAGGAATCTGTTTTATATCTTCATAATAACAGGCCATGAATTCTGCAATCAAATCATCATCATCATTTAAAGATTCAGCTCTGTAATTTTCTCTGCCTGTAAGTTTACCATTGCGGATTTTTAAAACTGTAAAGCTTACAAGTTCACCTTCACTCCAGTAGCCAATGTAATCTCTATCCTGGGAATCAAAACTTTCTACAATGTTCTGATTCTGTAATACCATTAAAGCTTTGATTCCATCTCTCAAACGGGCTGCTTTTTCAAAATTCAATTCTTTTGCGGCAGCTTTCATCTGGTCTGTTAAATCTGCTATGGTTTCTTCACTTTTTCCTTTAAGTAGATTATTTATTTCACCGATATATTCACAGTAGGATTGTTTAGAAATTTTATTACAGCAGGGAGCCTTACATTGCTTCATGTGGTAATAAAGACAGGGAGTATCTCTTTTTCTGAATGTTCTGCAGTGTCGTACAGGGTAAAGCTTATAGATAGTTTCTATAAAAGTATCTAGAGCATTTACATCTGGATATGGTCCATAATATTGTGAACCATCTTGTAAAATACGTCTTGTTTTAAATATTCGTGGGAATTCTTCTTTAGTAATTCTCAAAACCGGATAGGATTTTCCGTCTTTCAGGTCAATATTATAACGAGGATTGTATTTTTTTATTAAGTTGTTTTCCAGCAGCAGCGCTTCATATTCGTTTGTTGTTGTGATGTATTCAATGGAAGTTGCGTTGGAAACTAAAAGTCTGGTCTTTACAGTTCTATTTCCAGTGAAATAGGATGAGAGGCGGTTTTTAAGATTTTTAGCTTTACCAACATAAATTACGGTGTTTTCTGCATTTCGCCAGAGGTAAACACCACTTGATAAAGGAGCTTTCAGAGCTGTTTCGTGAAGCTGTTCCCGAATAGTTTTGTCAGTCATTTGTATGAGAAAGAATTGTATCAGAAAAGTTTCAGTTTTTGTAGTTGCATTGCTTTTAAGCAAAGTATCTGCTTTTGCAAAGGAAGTCATCCTAGGTGGAAAAGCCGGATGGCCTGCATTTGCAGAATCAAAAAATGTAACAATGGGAAAAGGGCGCTACGGATATGAATGTGTTCAAATTGCTTCAAATTCATTTAAAAATGATGAATTTACTGATCTTCTCATAGATTTTGAAGATCCAGATAATCCCATTTCTGATGGTGAATATTCTATCAGGGTAAATAATCTTAAAATTTCCAATCAAACAAAGATGGAAAAATTTGCCGGTTTAAGCAGAAATATCGGAGGATTAAGTGTCTTTGGAAAACCTGGAACTTTTTTTGGTTCGGAAGGTTTAATGGGGTCATTTTCAATTGAATTCTGGTTGTGTCCATCAATTGCAGAAAATGGCGAAATTATAATGAGATGGGAATCTTCAAAAACAAATGTAAACCGTCTTACTTACCAGATGATTACAGCAGTTTTTAATAAAGGACATCTGGAATGGACTTTGACAAATCTTTTTGAAGGTATAAATGATCCTCTTACAGAAAAGGAAATTATTCTAAAAGGTTCTAAGGCAATTATTCCAGATAAATGGAGTTATCATGTGCTTTCTTACGATTGTGAAACAGGCTGCCTTGAATATCTGGTGAATGGATTAACAGAAGATTTATGTTTTGTAACTTCAAATGGACAGGAAAATGGTGAAGTATCACTTGTTGTTCTGGGAACTCCATCTGAAGTTGCTTTCTGCTCAGAATATACAGGAAAAATAGATGATATAAGAATAATGCGTCGTCCTTATGAAGTTCCTGAAAATCAGACTGCAGAACAGGCTGGAAAAATTGGACATACACAATACATTCAGGAGGGAGGACGTTTTGTTTCCAAGCCAATAATGGTTTCTACAGGTTCAAGACTTGATGTTGTAAAAGCTGAAATGTCAGTTCCAGATCAGACAGCAGTATGTCTTTATGTGCGTTCCGGCGAAAATTTTTACGGATGGAATGCAGAATATCCAAAGTGGATTCCAGTAGAAAATAATCAGGAGTTAAAAGGAATTACCGGCTTGTATTTTCAGGTTGCAGCAGCTTTATATCCTGATGGAAATGGTGATGTTTCTCCTAAAATCACGGAAATTAATCTGGAATTTACAGAACTTTCAGAGCCGCTTCCACCATTTGTAGTGCGTGCAGAAGCTGGTAATGGAAGTGTAACAGTTTCATGGAATTATTCAGTTGATGATTCAGCAGGCGGTTATTATCTTTACTATGGAAATCGTCCTGGTGAATATCTGGGTCGTGCAGCTTTGGAAGGAGAATCTCCTATTAACGTTGGAAACACAACTTCGTATACTGTAAGTGGACTTGAAAATGGAAAAATTTATTATTTTGCTGTAGCAGCCTGGTCTGCTTTTGATGACAGGATTACAGGCAAACTTTCAAAAGAAGTTTTTGCCAGACCACTTTCAAGATTGAATAAATAAGGTAAAGATATGGATAAATCAATTATTTTAGGAAGAGCAAAAAAAGCACAGATGGCTCATGATTTTACTACTGCAGCCAGACTTTACAAGGAATTACTTGCCGAAGATCAGAAAAATGTTGACTATCTGAAAGCACTTGGTGGAATTTATGTTCAGGCCAGAGAAGATGAAAAGGCAATTCCGTATTATCAGAAGATAGTTGAATATTATCCACACTTTATAGAAGCAATGAATAATCTTGGAGCCATTTACCGCCGTTTAAAGCGGTATGATGACTCTATTGAAATTTTACAGAAGGCTTTGGATGAAGATCGTCAGGTTCCAAGTGTAAACTATAATCTTGGTTTTACATACAAGGAAATGGGAATGTATTCTGATGCCATAGAAGCTTTTGAAATGGTAATTGCTTCAAATCCTGATGATGTACTTGCTTATAATCATCTGGGAGTAATTTATTGTGCTCTTAAAGAATATGATAAATCCATAAATGCGTATAAACGTGGATTGCAGATTGATAAAAATCATCCTATTTTAAATTTTAATCTTGCTCATACTTATGAAAAAAAGAAGAATTATGCAGAGGCTATACGATGTTATGAGACAACTGTAAAGACAAAACCTGGTTGGGATGAAGCTTTACACGATTATGGCCTTCTTTTAACAAATTGTCAGCAGAATAAAGAAGCTCAGGAAATTGTTCAGAGAGCAATAAAACTGCATCCAAATAATCCTGATTTACTTTGTGTTTTAGGAAAGGTCTATCTCAATGAATTTGATTATTCAACTGCAGAAAAGACATTTAAGGAAGCAAATTCTCTTAAAAAACACGATTCGGATATTCTTTCTGGACTGGCAGATGCATTTGAAAAAAATGACAAAATCGAATATGCCATTGATACAGTTCTGGAAGCTTTAGATTATGCACCTGATAATAAAGATTTGAAAAAACAGTACGCAGGAACTTTACTTACTTCAAAGGATTTTGAAGGAGCGCATAAAGAAATTGATCAGCTTTACCAGGAAGATCAAAAAGATTTACAGGTTTTAGATCTTTATGGACAGTATTATATTTGTAAGGATGATGAAGAATCTGCCCAGCCATATTTTGATAAAATAAAACGGTTGGATCATCATTACAAAGATTATATGCTTAATGCTGCAAATCGTTATGTTCAGAATAATAATTATGACAAGGCACAGAATTTTGCCCGGCAATATGTAGAAAGTCGTCCTCGTAATCCTGAAGGCTATAATATGTTGGGAAACATAAATCTGAAAAAAGGTGATCTTGAAGCAGCAAAAGATTTTTTTGATAAAAGTCAGAATCTTCGAAAACCTAATGCTCTGGCAGTAAAGCAGTTAAAAGCAATTGATAAGAAAAAACAGGAAATAGAAAAAGAGAATGAAATTTCTCAGCAGGCTGAAATAGAAGCAGCAAAGCGTAAAGAAGAGATGATTGCTGAAAATCAGGCTGCAGAAGAAGCCGCAAGAAAAGTTTCTCAGTTTGAAAGTGAAAAACCTCTTGAAGCAGAAAATGGTGATTTTGACTTTAATTCTCTGGGAGATGATATTGCTCCAGAAGATGAACCAATTCCTTCAGAGCCAGAGACACCTGTTGAAGAAGAAATCCAGGAGGAAGAACAAGAAGAAGAAGTTATGCCTTTAGTTCCTCAGGGACCTTCTTTACAGGATTTAGCTGAAAATGATGATTCTGAAGATCCTTTTGATATGTTTGATGATGACAATAAAAAAGGCGATGACTGGATTCCTCCTGAAGAGGAAGAACCTGTTGAAGAAGAAATTGCAGAAGAATCTAAACCTGAATACTCTCCGCTTGAAATAGTGCCTTCTGGAAATTTAACTTCCGGGGCAGAATCAGAGGCTACTGAAGAAAGTGAAGTTTCAGAATCTACAGAACCTGCTTCTCAGATTGTTGAATCTGAACCAGAAGAAAAAACTTACAGACCGGTTACTGAAGAACAACCATATAGTGTACCTTCAGGAAAATTTTCAGATAAGGAAAGAGCTGCAAATCAGCAGGCAATGGAGAGTTTAAAAGAAGCTAACAAAACATTGCAGGAAGCATTGGAAGCACAAAAAGCCCTTGCCGCTGAACAGAAAAAAGCTTTGGAAACAGAAATGGCTCAGCAGGAAGAAGCTGCCGTTGATGCAATCAGAAATGCAATAACAGACCAGCAGAAGGCTGATGCAGATGCTCTTGAACAGGCACTAAAAGAAAAAAAGGCAGCAGAACTTGAAAAACAGGAAGCTTTGGCAAGAGCGCAAAAAGCTGAAGAAACAGTTGCCAATGGTCCAGTAAAAGAATTAACTGCTGAATCTATGCTGAACAAAATTGAAAAGATTTTGAAAAATGATGAATTAGCAGACAATAACAGTGAAAAAATTGAGTTATTCAAAAAACTTCGGTTCCTGTGCAATTTCCTTCCTGAAAAAGAAAAACGCACATTTGCCTGTACTCGTATGCTTATGATGATAGAATACATCATTGCTAAACTTTCCGGAAAACCAGGCTTATTAGCTGTTTCTAAGTCACTTATAAAGTCAGGTGCTTTTGGTGACGATTATGTACCTGCAGAAATTTCAGAAGATTTTGAAATTACAAATGAGGTTATAAAAACAGTTTTCAGAAATTTGAGAAGTCTTTCAGAATTTTTAGAAGACAAAGAATTATCAGTTCTGCTGATTTCATCTGCAGATTCAATTCTGGAAAGAATAGAACTGGAAGATCAAAAAAGCAGAATTTTCTAAGCACAACATAATGTTTAGCAATAAATGATTCTTGATTTTGTTATTACTTCGTTTCCTTCTTCTGTAATGAGTACATCATTTTCAAGGCGACAACCGCCAGTTTC
Organism: Spirochaetia bacterium; assembly: GCA_022768685.1. GTDB lineage: Bacteria > Spirochaetota > Spirochaetia > Treponematales > Treponemataceae > Treponema_D. The sequence continues at coordinate 13,091 of JALEPQ010000081.1, read as the reverse complement.
AGGGTCGTAAAGTCCTGGTTCACAAGTTAAAATCATACCAGGCTGGAAGTGCATGTCTGCCGGCATTTTGGTACTTACTCTTGGGTATTCATGTATTTCCAGTCCAATAGCATGACCTAAAGTATGTGGCATTTTTCTTTTTGCTTTTGCAAATACGTTGTCTGCATGTTTAGCTGCTTCCACTAAGGTGTGCTCTTTTGTGTAAAGAGAACTGCATTCGTCATAAGCTTTCTGAACTAATTCAATCTGTTGTTTCTGAGCTTCTGTTAATGGACCTTTAGCTACAGTTACTGTTGTATCGCTTGTGTAACCATTGTAGACAACTCCAAAGTCCAGAATAGAAAGTCCCTGTGCTGGCCATTCTCCGTTTGTGTAGCCTGGAAATGCGTGAATTGCAAAACTTCTTTCAGGACCTGCTGCAAGTGTATCAAAGCCAGTTTTTTCACATCCGTTTATTCGTAATTCTTTTTCTATTAAGAGAGCAACATCCATTTCAGTTTTAATAGAATTGTCCTTAATTCCTGCTTCTATTTTATCTATGATTAAATCTCCAACTCTGGCAGCTTCTTTTGTACAGTAGATTTCATATTCATCTTTAATCATTCTGGAATCCACTGAAAATTTATGTGCTCCATCTTCTTTACAACGGCAGTCATAATTGCTGAGGGCATCAATAAATTTCAAGTAATTTGGATAAGTAAGATAAGGAGGTAATTCAACTTTGCTGTTTTCTCCGTGAGTATAACTTACATTTAAAAGTGATTTTACCGCCTGAATCGAATCATTTTTGTAACGAGTGTATGGAATCATTTTGTCGTAATAAGCATTTGCTTTTGCCAGGTTTTCATCCCATGGTACCAGAATAGAAAATCCATCACTGAAAATCAAAAGAACTGCATCAGATGAATGTCCTGTATAATATCTGATTGCAGGATCTCTATGTTCTTCACTGTCAATAAAAACTGCACAGCCTGTATTATTTTCTTTAAGAAAATCTGCCAATTTTGAGCGGCGACCAGCATAAATATTTTTCAAATCCTCTTTTTTATACATAAAACACTCCAAATATATGTTATTTCCGAATTTTTCAGGAACTTGTAAAGAAATTTTCTATTTCTTAATTTTTTTCAAAATACTTTTTACAATTTCATCTTTTGAAATTACTAATTCTCCAATACCAATTACAGCAAAAATCAATGCCATTAATAAAACAGGCATTCCTTGAGAAATTAATCTTGTGTGTCCTGCAAAAAGATTTAATAAAACAGGACGCAAAAAATAACAAGGAAGAGCTGCAATTACAGAAAAAATAAGAATTTTTACTATATAAATAATAGCATCTTTCAAAACTGTCTTGATTTCAATCGTATTAAGTTTTTTCATAAAAACAAAAAGGAATATTGTATTTACCATTGAAGAAAGACTTAGTGCCAATGCAATGCCGTTTCCACTCATTGGAAAAACCAGTGCCAGTGCAAAAACAATATTTGCCGCAAAACTTAAAATTCCAGCCATAGTTGGAAGTTTTGTGTTTCCCTGTGCGTAAAATGCCGGAGAAATAATTCTGTTTACCGCAATAAAGAAAAGTCCTGCAATGTGGAATCTGAATTCACCTAAAGTTAATGCAACGGATTCTTCATCAAAACGCTTATTTTGATAAAGCAGAGAAATTAATTCGCGGCCACTTACCAGAGAGTAAAATGTTACTGGAATAGTAATCATAGTTATAATTTTAATTGCCTGAGTAAGCATTTTATTAAATTCATCCCATTTCTTTTCCTGAGCAAGACCTGACATATCTGGAAGAATAACAGTACCAATTGAAACTGCAAAAATTCCAAGAATTAATTCCTGTAAACGTAAAGAGTACTGGAGACTTGCGGCAATTCCTTCTCCTGCTCTGTTTGCCAGTGCTGTAGAAACTAAATCATTAAGCTGATAAGCAGCCATACCAATGATAGTAGGTCCAATTAAAGAGAGAACTTTTTTAGTTCCCGGATTTGAAAAAGTTTTCTTGAACGAAGTAAAGCAAATTTTCCATCCTGTTTTATGAATAAAAGGCCACTGGAAAAGGGCTTGAATACATCCTCCACAGACTACACCAATGGACATAGCTCTGGCAGGATTAGAGGTGTGTGGTGCCAGAATGTAAGTGGCAGCAATAACAATTGTGTTAAAAAGCACAGGTGTAAAGCCTGAAGGTGCAAAAATTCTACATCCATTTAAAATGCCCTGAAAAAATGCTGCAATGGAAATTACCAGCAGGTAAGGGAACATTATTCTTGTAAGAATTGTAATTTCACTGCGTTTAAGATTCCATAAGTCCAGTTGCTGAGCATAGTCTGCAGCAGAAGTATCCAATGGCTTTTTACAGAATAACATAGATAAAAGCGGAGTTATGGCAATTCCAATTAAAACAGCACAGGTAACGGCAAATGAAATCAGTGTAAAAGTTGCTGAAAGAAATTCCTGAGTTTCTTTTTTGTTTTCTTTTGAATCACCTTTTGCAAGGTAACTTTTAAATGTAGGAATAAAAGCTACAGAAATACTGTTTTCCGCAAATAAACGGCGCAGTAAATTTGGAATCATAAATGAAGTTGTAAATGCATCTGCGTACATAGAAGTACCTAAAAAAGATGCTTTTGTCATTTCCCGGACAAGACCCATGATTCTGGAAAGGAAAGTCAAACCGGAAAGAATAAAGCCTGATTTAACTAGAGACTTTTTTTTATTTGTTTCTTCCATAGTAACTAAAGATAAAAAATTTGAGGCTTTTTATCAATTGATTTATAATTTTATGTACAAAATATCGGGGAGTGGTAATTTTTTCAAATGTAATAATGATGAAGAAGTTGCGGTAAGCCTTCAGGAATTTGACGGACTAAATCTTAAAATGCTTTTGGATTCTGTTTCCAAAGTTCAGTAATCTTATCAGCAGAATCTGCCGATGATATAAAAGTATATGTAGTTCCAGATGTCCGGTATTTAATTACCGAAGACGGAGTTGATGCAGAATTTAGAGCAGATAAAACTTACAAAGGAAAAATTTTTCCAGATGAGCAGTATTTTAAGTTTATACTTACAGATTCTACTGGTGTGGATACTAAATTAATTGGAAATGGAACTGCTGTTAAGATTTTAGGTAAGTAAAACTTACAGGAGAGGCGAGATAATGTCAGATAATGCAGAATTTGAAACAACGCTTCAAGTCATGCTGAATAAGAAGCAGGATTGGTTCAATAATACTTTTCTTCAGGAAATGTTGCAGCAATATCGCTTGGTGCATACTTGTGTAAGAAATTTATATGATGTACTCGTAAAAAAATCTCTGATTAATCAGGATCCATACAGATTAGACAAAAGAATCTCAGATATTACAGTTCCAGATACTTCAGTTTTCCCGGAAAGTGATAATGCTACACAGCTTGGGTCTCGTTTTTCTGATTATGAAACAATGCTGGATTATATATGTACATATTTTAGATTTACAGTAGATAACATTACTATTCCAACAACAAAAAAATTATTTGATTTTAATGCCAGCTTTGACTGGAAAAATCTTTCTCCAAATTGTACACAATCAAATACACGGGCACTTGCCACAGTATTGAATCAGGCAAAAATAAATACACCTTCAGTTCTCGTAAGTATGATTAATGACTGTTGTGTAAAAAGTTCTGAAGCTATTGCAACAATTAACAGCATGTTAAATGAACTGGTTGTTTTTGAAAAAGAACTTTACAAAGGACAGATTAGAAGTGATCTGTTCAACCATCCTGAATTTAACCATCAGAAAGCTAGTGAGTCAGCTGAAGCCGAATTATCTGAAATAAAAAGATTATATACAAAAGTCATGGGAAAAAGGACCTTTTATAACGATCTTATTTCAGAAATAATTTCAGAAGATCACAATCCAGATAAAGATAAACTAAGAGCGAATATTTTAAAACGCCTTGAAATAAAAGGTGCTGTTCAGGAAAAGAAAAAGAAAGAAGCTCCAGATCCAAAAGCAATGCTCATTGAAGCTGTATGTTCTTTGGGGTCAATGGCACCAACTTTACAGCAGATTATCCCAAAATTGCAAAATAACTTTGATCTCCTGTTTGCGCCTAAAAAAGGATTTATGACATTTTTGAGAGTTATTCTTAAACAGCTGTTCAAATTGAAAGATAAGGAACGTATTTGCGAAGTTCCAGTTAAAGATGCAAAAACTGGAACAGAAACAAAACGCAAAATTGTGGTAAGCGATTTACTTACCGATATAAATCAACGTGTTAGAATCTACAATGGAATTGGAAACCGTGGAGTTGAATTTGAAAAAATCAAAGGCTCTACAGAAGAAGCAATTTTGAGTTTTATGAACAAACAGATTTCTGATACACAGAGTATTTTTACAACAGTGAATGCTCTGGATTCATATTTCAAAAGTGCAATTGAAATTACGGAGAGACCAAAAATTAAAGGTATGCAGATTGAACTTTCTGCTTTGAGAAATTCAATTATTAACGCAAATAAAAAGCGTGGAGAGTACATTTCTTATAAAGAAGAATCTATTCAAATGCGTAAATTAGGTATAACTGATGATTAAAAGTGTAAAAAGACTGTTTATTTTGGCTGCTGTTTTTTCAATCTCTGTTTTTTCTGGGTTCAGTCAGCCGCAACAGGGAGAAGATGAACTGTTAGAAGAACTTCTTTCCCAGGAATCTGCCAGCGAATCAGTCAATCCGGAGTTACAGCAGAATTTTGTAATTCTTGAACCCTTAAGAAATCATGATTTAAATCCTCATACCACATCTTATGCTGCAGATTCTCAGATTTTAACAGGCCTTTATGAAGGGCTTTTTTCCTATAATCCTGTAACTCTTGAACCTCAATATGCACTTGCAGTTGATTACAAAGTTTCCAGAGACAAAAAACGAATGACTTTTATTCTTCGGGAAGATGCTTATTTCAGTGACGGCTCAAAAATTACGGCAGAAGATGTACGTCGTTCCTGGCTGATGCTTCTTTCAACTCCCGATGCACCTTATGCTTCACTTTTAGATATCATAAAAGGTGCAGAAGCATTCCGTTCCGGTACAGGAAAAGTTGATGATGTAGGAATTTATGTTACAGATGAAAAAACGCTTTCTGTGTATCTTCTATCACCAGCAAATTATTTGCCAAAAGTTTTGTGCCATTCAGCATTTTCTGTAGTAAGTTCAAATCCTACAGCTTTTTCAGGTCCTTTTGAAATTTTTGATCAGGAAGAAGGCTGCATTGTACTTCAAAAAAATCCGTATTATTGGGATAAAAAAAATACATATCTTGATAAAATTACTTTCATTCAGTCTGATGATGGAGATGAGAATGCTTATTACTATAATTCCGGGGCTGTAGATTGGATTACATCAGCTGTTACAGTGGAAAAAGTAATAGATAAAAATGCACTTCAATTTTCTACAGAATTTGGAACAGCTTATTATTTCTTTAAGAATTCCTGCAAAAAATCTACTGGTAAAACGTCGGTAAATCCATGGGATTATGCAGAATTCAGAAATGCCATTCTTGAAGCTATGCCTTGGGAAAAAATCCGCTCTGTAAGTTTTGTTCCAGCAACAACCTTTGTTTACCCTTTAAGCGGATATCCACAAATAGACGGATTTGATTATACGGACCTTATAGAAGCAAAATCGCTTATGAAAGAAGCCAGAGCAAAATATGGTTTTTCAGAAGATGAAATAATACCTCTGGTTCTTGATATTTCTGAATATGGAATTTCTGATGACCAGGAAAAAGCCCTTAAAGATGCTTTTGCACCATTGGGAGTTGATTTTAAAGTAAGAAAATTTTCATCAGCCAGTTATTTTTCAAATGTAAAAACATCTGATTCAGATTTGTTTTCTTACACATGGATTGGAGATTTTGCAGATCCGTTGGCTTTTCTTTCTCTTTTCAAGGGGGATTCAACATTAAATGATTCTGGCTGGAAAAATACAGAATATGATTCACTTTTAGATAAAGCTGCCAGTGCACCTGAATCTGAACGATACAACTATCTTTCTCAGGCAGAATCCTTGCTTTTGGATAGTGGCATGGTAATTCCAATTTATCATCCGGTTTCCTTTAATCTTATAGATTTAACAGAGGTAGGCGGATGGGCAAAAAATGCCTTTGATATACATCCTCTGAAATATTTGTATAAAAAGGAAGCTAAAAAAACATACGATAACGTAGTAAAAAGATAATTCACATTGCATAACTCATAATTAAGTGAATTATCAGGGCTTTTGCATTATAAACGCTTTTCCGTAATGTTTGCGCGAAGGAGCGGGGTGTGGTTCAAAAACACTCTTTTTGTGGCTGCTGCGAAGCGGCAGTTCAATAGTTTCTATACACTAAAAAGCGTGTAGCGCATTATTGCGCGGTTTTGAATCACGCCACCGTGACTGGGAGCCAAAAATTCAGGATTTTTGTTTATAATGCGTTTGCCCTGTCGTTATCGCCCATTTTAACCGACAATATCAAAATTATAATAATAACAATTTCCGTCAATATCGTAGTATGTTACCAGTTCATCTGATATCATTAATTCATTACTTAGATATATTCTATCTATAACGGTTTCTTTTATAATACAGGTTTTGTCTTCTGACAATTCAATTATATGCAGCACACTACCTGTTTTATATTTTGAATCAGTAGTCTTATAAACTAGTAAACATACATATCTTGAATTCTGCGATACATAAACATTCATTCGTTCTAAAGAATCAGAGTAAGCATAATTTCTTAGTTTAATAACATCACCATTTGTATTTTTATAATTTACTGCTGCATCTCCAAATATATCCCATTTGAAATATATAGAATTTCCTTGACTATCCTCCCACTGAATCTCATTACCTTTATGTTGTGTTGAATATGAACATGAACTTAATAACAATACAAATAATATCAATAAAATAAATTTCTTCATTTTAACCTCTCATTATTTTGTAATATTTTAATGTTTCAGCTCCACAAATTACAGTAAATACTCCACATATAATTGTTGCTGCTGTAGGTTTTGTAGTTATCGTAAAAGTAATTAATCCAACAGATGTAGAAACCGTTGTTGCAGCTGCTGCTCCAGCACTTGTTGCAAGAAAATCATAAAAATCTACTGTACCATGGCCACATGAGTCCCACAATTCCTTTAGTGCTCCTGCAGTAGTTCCTGATGCTGCGGCAACAGCAGCTGCAGTTATAATTTTTGCTTTTACGGCTAACCTAGGTGTTGCTGCATAAACAGCAGTTGCCGCTACTAAAGAAACTGTTGCACCTGCAAATAAATGCACTTTTTTATCAATTCCCCAAGCAGCTCTACTATATAAATCGTTATTTAAATTTATATCATCAATATCTGAAATACTTTCAATCATTATATTATACTCGTCTTCACACATCAATTTTTTAGTATTTTCTAAAATTTCATCAATAGAAGTTACAGTCTCATCTGCTAAAGAATTAAAAAAATCAATATATAAAGAACCATTTTCTTCATTCATTAAATCATCATATAGAACATCAGGATTATTTATATAGTAGTCTATCTCTGCTGAGTCTTCATCACTAACAGATCTAGCTCCATTTTCATGTGAAAATATAGATTTTATAAAGTCTTTATTCTGATTAAAATTATTTACAAATATTTGATTTGAACTTTCAATCTCAGCCTTATCATTCAGTGTATTATTACAACTTTGAAAAAGTCCAAACATCATTACAAATCCAACAAAAAAAAATACCTTTTTCATATACAAACTCCTTTTTATTATATAACTATAACTTTTTACACTATTCATCAATTGGATAAAATTCTGTTTCTGGTTTTACCTCAAATGGTTCATCAGATTTCGATCGATTATGAGTCATACACATTGAAATTACATATACTCTATTATTAATCAATACACCTGAACTGTTACATTTTCTCACATGAGCTCTATCCGTTCCATCCTCGCTACAATATTTTACGCTGCATTTTTCACCTCTAAATGTTGGTACTGGCATCTTATAATCACCATGAGCATTTCTTACATACATTTCTGTTATTTCCTTCATAATTTGATTTTTTTAACGAATATACTTCAAAGTCTAATAAATTCAAGGTCATAAAGAGTTTAAATTTATTTATTACCACAATATGACTTTTATGATTTTTTATAAAAACTGAAAAACAACATTATTTTTTCTATTCGAATTATAGCGATATCAAAGTCTTTTTATTCGCCATAGAACAATGTATTTGCATTTACAGATTTTATTATTTTTTAAGAAATTCTAAGCAAATACGAATTTACAATAACTATGAATATCTAAAATCTTTGAAGCAGAGGAAGAAACTTAATTCTGATGATTAATATTGAATAGCTTCTTCTTTTTCTTAATAGAAGAAAAGTCATCGCCATAGCATATTTCGTAATCAGAATATTTATTCAAAAATCCCTTTTTATCACCAACTCCTATTTCATTGAAAATCACTTTAAATCTGTTCTTAACAGATCCTAAAGACATATGATAAACAATAGATATAGATTCATATTTTTCGCCATTTAATATTTCAAATAACCATTCTGCATCTCTTTTTTTTAATTCTGGAAATTTTTGGATATCAAGTTTGCAATTCAAAGTATTTGTCTCGAAAACATCAAAAACATAAGCCTGCATAAAAAATAAACATAAAAGAAAAACAAAAGAATATGCTAATTTTTCAAAAAAACAATTAATAAAGATTTCTTTCCCGAATCTTAATTCTGAAAATGTTAAAATCGTAAGAAAGCTAAAAACAATTACTTCTTTTATCCTTTTATGTTTATTAAACATCCCTCTTGCATAAAGTGACATCAATGAAAGTCCACACATTAATATCCCCATATTATTTTGTGGCTCAAATAGAATAATGGTAATCCCATATAAAGATGCTAAAAGCGATAATATTTCTATTCTCGTTGGAAATACTACCAAAAGAAAAAATAAAAATATTGAAATACAATTAACTACAAATGAAAATAGAACTAAATTAAACTTCTGAGATTCTTCTAGATTTAGGAAATCAACTTTTCTTGTATTTGAACTAACAAGTATTATTATTGCGAGCAATGAAATAATTCTTATGACTAGCTGTATTCCATTTGAATATATATTTATTTTTTTCATACCTACCATATGATTAAGGAATAGTCATCAAAAATCCAATCAAGATTTTGTATAGTTACCTTATTAATTTCCCAAACTAATTTATTTTTAATAGATTGATAGTTCCACACTCCAGAAATAAATGGATTATAGATATTATGAGTTCTATCGCTTTCTATACTTTTTTTATAACCTTCAATCATTATGAGAGCTAAAATGTTCATGCCATGATTAATAACTTCTTTATTTCCACCTTTAAATGTTGAAATACGATATAGTCTATTATAGATATCCTTATCATCAGACTGAAGATGAGAATAATATTTTTGAAATCCTCGTAATTCCATTATATAAATACAAAGATGTGCTATTGCTGTTCTTTCAGGTTCATCGCATTTAGCCTCAAACGGAATAGTGGCAATTATTTTTGCAGTAGGACTATTTTCAAACTGTTCTTGCTCTTTTTCTGTAAATCTGAAAACCTTTGATATTTCTTCTACAATATATTGCCATGCTGGCAAAGTCCATTCATAATCATGATTCGAATATGCCAAATTTGAATTATTCATTTTAATAACCTCGTTATTCACAATAAGTTTATACCAAATTCTATCATAATCTTACTTTTTTTAAAGGTCATAAATGGTCACCTTTTAATAATTTCGATTCGTTTCTCCTTTATTTTTATAATCAAAATCTGAGTTTTCCCTATTTGTTATTAAATTTCTATAATAGATATTTTTCTCTGTCATATTTTTTATCAAAGTTTCATTGATAATAGTAATCAATATTTATACAAATTTCTTTTTCGCAACATTGCGACTTCACCTTTTTCAAAACTATGCTCCACAGTCCGCCGTGCGTGACCCTGCGAGAGAGATAGACCGCCGATACGGTCTGGGGCCCACACTAAAGTTGAATTCTCTAGCATTTTATTTTCTTTTTTAGTATTTTTAGAGTGAGAATTTTTATCTACTTTTAGTTTGTGTTGCAAACTTTTTATAGGAGTAAACTTATGGCTGATGCACAATTAGAAGCTACCGTAAAAGAAGCTTTAGAAATGTTTAGACCTCAGTTACAGGCTGATGGCGGAGATATGGAATTTGTCTGTATTGATGAAGAAAATAAAGTTCATTTGAATTTAACTGGAGCTTGTGGTAGTTGTCCTATGGCTCTTATGACTTTGAAGATGGGTGTTGAACGTTACTTAAAGGATGCCTGTCCTGAAATTTCTGAAGTTGTTCAGGATAATGCCGTAAATTACGACGATATGATGTAATTTGCAAGAAAATATTTTTTTAAATACAATTTTTTAAGAGGACGAAATTTTATGAAAATTGAAGCAGATAAATGGGTTGCCATTCACTACACTCTTATTGATGATGATGGAAACATCATTGATTCTTCGGTTGGTGGCGAACCTCTTGGTTTTGTTCAGGGACGCGGTTATTTAATTCCTGGTCTTGAACGTGAGCTGGAAGGCAAAGAACCTGGTGCAAAATTTAAAGCTGCTATTGCACCTGCAGACGGTTATGGTGAAATTGATCCAAGAATGGTTGCCGAAGTTCCAAGAGAACAGTTTGAATTTGAAGGTGAAATTACTATTGGAATGCAATTCCAGGTAATGACTCAGATGGGACCAACTATTGTTCGCGTTGTAGAAGTTGGACCTGAAAAAATTAAAATTGATGCAAATCATGAGCTTGCAGGAAAAAACTTGAATTTTGATGTTGAAGTTGTAGAAGTTCGTGATGCTACAGAAGACGAATTAAATCCTCCTTCAGGATGCGGTGGATGTGGTGGTTGCGGTGGAGACTGCGGTGACGGTGGCTGTGGAGATGGCGGCTGCGGTTGTGGTGGTTGCGGAAACTAACTTTTTGGGCAAGTTTTTTGCATAGAAAACCTGCCCGGAGAATTGAGCAGCTTTGGTTACCGGAAACTTTTGTTTCTGGTAACTGAGCGTTTAGCGAACTGCGAAATGCGACTAGGTATTTTGACCGGGCTGAATTTAATAAAAAAAAACTACTTTAACTTATTTAGAATAATATCGAAATTTTCTTCTTTTGTAGAACCTGTCAAAACGATTTCTTCATCGCAAATAGAAGCATACTGTTGAAATCTGGCAGAAAACGAATCTGAAAAAATCTGACGGACATCTTCCATGGTTTTAGGCTTTTTTTCTTCTACCCATTTAGGCAGATTTGAAATTGTGCCTAATTCATTCTGTTCAATACCAGTCATACTTTTGGAAATACAATAATCCAGCGTGAAATGGATAAAAACAAATTTCCCAACAGGGCGTAAAGCATTTAATGCCGGCGGATTATCGTAAATGTTTGCTCCTGTAGAAATTACAACTAGTTTATCTGAAGCATATTTTGCAATAATATTACAGGCCTCTTCTTCTGCCTGTGTGTATGCGACAATTCCATTTTTTTTATAAAAATCTTCATAGGGCATGTTTTTCATTTTTTGAATTACATAATCAGTATCAAGAAAAGGAAATCCCAGAGCCTGCGAGAGAGCTTTTCCATGAGTTGTTTTCCCTGTATTTTTACAGCCCATAATAATAATTGATTCACTCATAAATAAAATTATAGCATCGTAATTGTAAAAGTCCATTCTTTGATATATCTTTATATAATAGAAAGAAAAGATAGTGCGGCTTTATCTTACCTGAAGTTTGTGTTGCAAACTTATTATTTATGGGAGCTATATGGGTTACATTGGAATTATTCTTTGCTTTATACCACTTATTGTCTGTTTTTTAATTTTAACTTTAGCTTTTAAATTAAAAGTTACTCACCAGTTGCTGGCGATGCTTTTTGGTCTGATTGCAGTTTTACCAATTTCTGTAATTCAATATTTAATTCCAAATATTAATTTCTTGAATTTGAATCTTGTTTTTTATTCTTTTTTAAAATCATTGTTGATTTACGGAATGATTGAAGAAATTTTTAAAACAATTTTACTTTTACCGGTTCCCCACAAGGATTACAGTCAACGGGACTATCTTTTGCTCAGTTTTTTAATGGGATTAACCTTAGGCTGTTTTGAGTCTGTCGTTTACTACTTTGATCATTTACAGATTGCAAGTTACAAGGGAGCAGATTTATTATATGCTCAGATTTTTTTAAGAATATTTACTTCTGATATAATCCATATGACTTGTACAGGATTGTGCGGTCTTTTTATTTACAGTTGCCGTGCAAAACCAAGAAAAATTTCAGTTTTTATAGTTGCAATACTAATTCATGGAATTTATGATTTCTTTGCAGGTTTCCATAATAACTTAAAATATTTTTCAATTGCCGTTGTTTTGCTGGCAATCATTGAATGTAGAGTAAAATATAAAAATATAGAAAATCTCTGCGAAAATCGCTTGACAATTTTTTATTAGTATCATAGAATACTCAAACAATACGACGCGGGGTAGAGCAGTTGGCAGCTCGTCGGGCTCATAACCCGGAGGCCGCAGGTTCGAGTCCTGCCCCCGCTATACGAAGCACTTACGAAAGCAAGTGCTTTTTTTATTTAACAAGGAAATGTAGTTACATAAGACGGTTGTAGCAGGACTCGAAGCGGAGTGAACGCCGACCGAATAGGGAGGAAAAGCGAGCATGGATGCGAGCGGCAGTGAGCGTAGACGGGGTGGAAACCGGAGCCATGGAAGGCGGAGGTTGGAACCCCGAGTCCTGCCCCCGCTATAGAAGGGGGCTGTCTTTTATTGAAAATATTTCAACTTTAAGGACAGCCCCTTTCGGTGGACCAGGAGCCATATTGCTCAGCCAATGACCTTTCTGTTATTTTCAATGATAAGTTATGAATTGCTAATAAATCTTATTTTCAACCGGTTATTTTTTACACCGAAAAAAGTTTTTCTATTCTCCGGCTTGTTCTAAAACCATGCTATAAACATTTTGTGTTACAAA
>JALEPQ010000075.1 GCA_022768685.1 Spirochaetia bacterium | reverse complement strand
TTGATACTCTGCAAGGAGTGTTAATATATGGAATCATACCTCGTGTGATTGAATTAATTGCAATATCATTAATCTGTATTGGCATTACAGGAAAATTCTCCTGGAGAAGTAATGAGACTTGCAGCAAACATAGCATGGCAGTATCACGAACGATATGATGGAAAAGGATATCAAAATGAACTTTCTGATGCAATGAGCTATGCTACGATGTTACAGTTTTAACTGATTGCTGCATTGCAAAATCAGAAGAGGTTGCAATGTCTTAGAGAAAATTATGGCTTATGGTAATTTTTTGTGTTATAATAGTTTTATGAATATATTGAATTCATCAGTAACAAATTTAACAGATGATAAAGATTTAATAAGATGGGATCCTAAATTTACACTTGGTATTCCTCTTATTGATGAGCAGCACAAGCATCTTGTAGAACTGTGTAACAAACTTTATACAGAAGTAATGGAAAGTCGTGCTAAATATGAAAATGAGAATAATACAAAATGGCAGAACACTCTGGTTGGAACCTTAAAAGAATGTGTTAATTATGTAACAACTCACTTTTCCAATGAAGAAAAAATAATGAAAGTTGTTGGTTATGAGCGATTTTCAGAACATAAAAACAGACATGATGAATTTACAAAAAAAATTTTAGAAACCGCAAAAGGTTTCAATTCAATGGATTTTTCAAATGCCATTAAGTTTTGTAAATTTCTTTATGAGTGGGTTCTTTCCCATATTGCTCATGAAGATAAACTTTATGTAAAGAAAGTATTGGAATACAAAAAAAATTAATCATAATCATAACCACCCGTCAAACGGGTGTTTTTTTTAGGGTTTGTAATAAACCCTAAATTAAGATATGAGCAGATTTCATCAGTGCAATGTTCAATAATATGAAAGTACCTGAAAATTTTGAGCCAAAAAATCAGACTTTTGCAGAAGATGACCATAAAGAATACTTGCATTGGATTTCACTGGATTCCACAGTAAAATATTATCCTGAATTCTTTAAAACAGAATTGAAACATCCTCAAACAGCTGTAAAACATTTTGTTACTGACGGCAGAAAATCTTGCGAAGGGCATTTTAATTAATTACATTCACAAATCTTAATATTTTTACATAACTTTACTATCTTCCATATAAGTCTTATAATACTTTAATTAAATTAAATAATTTTAGTGAGATTTAACTCACATCGAGGAAAATATGGGAAAAAAGAATCTTGACTGGGGCAACTTACCTTTTGGCTACATGAAAACTTCAAAAAGTTATGTTGCAACTTGGAAAAACGGTGAATGGGATGAAGGTAAACTTACATCTAAACACGAAGTAACTATCAGTGAATGTGCTGGTGTTTTACAGTATGCACAGACTGTTTTTGAAGGTCTTAAGGCTTATACAACTGAATCTGGTGATATTGTAACTTTCCGTCCTGATCTTAATGCTGATCGTATGGAAACATCTTGTAAAAGACTTGAAATGCCTGTTTTCCCAAAAGACAGATTTATTGAAGCTGTTCTTAAAACTATTGAAGCTAACAAGGATTGGGTTCCTCCTTACGGTTCTGGAGCTACTCTCTACATCCGTCCATATATGTTTGGATCAAATGCTGTAATTGGTGTAAAACCAGCTGATGAATATCAGTTCCGTATTCTGGTTACTCCTGTTGGACCATACTTCAAAGGCGGTGTAAAACCTATTAAAGTTCGTCTTTCTGACTTGGATCGTGCAGCTCCTCATGGTACTGGTGATATTAAAGCTGGTTTAAACTATGCTATGTCACTTCACAACATTGTTGATGCACACAACTCAGGTTATGCTGAAAACATTTATCTTGATCCAGCAACTCATACTTACATTGAAGAAACTGGTGGAGCAAATATTATTTTCATTACAAAAGATGGAAAACTTGTAACTCCAAAATCATCTTCTATTCTTCCTTCTATTACACGTCGTTCATTAGTTATTGTTGCTAAAGAATATTTACACATGGAAGTTGAAGAACGCCAGATTTCAAAAGATGAACTTGGGGACTTTGTAGAATGTGGTCTTTGTGGTACTGCAGCTGTAATTTCTCCTATAGGTCAGATAGATGATCACGGAAAAGAAATTGTGTACAACGAAGGTAAGCAGGAAATGGGTCCAAAACTCAAAGAAATTTACGAAACATTAACAGGAATCCAAATGGGCCGCTTACCAGCCCCAGAAGGCTGGATTTACACAATATAATCGCTTTGCGTTTATATTGTGTAAAAACGAGGATGTCAAGAGTTTAAGTGAGCGTTAGCGAACGTCTCTTGACGCCTCGTATTTATAAGTGGATAAAAAGTGCCATTTAACTGTGCATTGTTATTGTTTTTTTACAAATGCATCTTTAAATCCATAAGATTTGAATCTTTCAAGCACTACTTTATATTCATCTACGCTTAGTGGACCTACTAAAATCTTATATCCACGATTATCTGAAAGTTCAACAAAACTTAATGGATATTTTTTTCCATACTTATTTACAATTTCCATTATGTTTTCTTCATTTTTGTAAGCCGCAATTTGAATATAATATTTACTTTTATTCAAACTTTCGCTTTTTACTATATATTTTTCAAATAGTTTTTCTGTTTTCTTTGTTTCTTTTACTTCAACTGAAGTTTTTTCTTCAACTGGTGAATCATTTTTTTCTTCCGAAGCAGGAACAGTTTCTACAACTTCAACAACTGCTGGTTCTACTGTTTCTGAAGTTTCACTTTCAACTACAGTTTCTTTTTCAGAAAAAGTTTCTTCCATTTCAGGAGGAGTTTCTTGTATTTTTTCAACTGCAACAAGAACATCTTCAATCTCAGGTTCATCTAAAGGCACAATAACTGGAGTTACTAATTTTTCTTCTTCAGGTTCTGGCAGAATAATTGCATCATAGTATTCTGGTTCATCAAGTTGAGGAACTTTTTCTTTTAATGGTTCAAGCGGAACATCTTCAAGTTCCTCTTCCTCTATTGTTTCTATAACAGTTTTTTCCTCTGTTAATTCTGGTAAAATTTCAACTTCTGTAATGTGAGCAATTTCTGCTTCATCTTCCACAACTTCTTTTTCTTCTGGAATCAGTTCTATGTCATCTACAACAATTTTTTCTGAATAATCTTTTTCAGCAGCAGTTTTTTCTTCTGGCAATGTTCCTACTGTTTCTGGAATAAAACTTTCTGAAACTTCTTCATCTGATTGTTCATTTTCAAAAGATTCTATTTCTTCTACATCTGTCAGAACGAATTCACTGCTTGATTCCTCTAATTCTGATTCTACAAGTTCACTTTCAGAATCTTCCTGTTCAACCACTTCTACTTCAGGTACATCTTCAACTATTTCAGATTCATCAACAGGTAAATCTTCAATTTCAGGTTCTGTAAGTTCTTCAGGAATTTCTTCCTTTATTTCTGCTTTTGATTCAGGAATTTCTTCTGGAATAATTAAAGGAACAGGATCTTCAAGTTTTTCTTCTACAACAGGAGATTCTGTTTGAAGAATTTCTACAGACTGTTCAATTTTTTCTTCTACAGCAGGAGATTCATTTTTTTGAAGAATTTCTACAGGCTGTTCTATTTTTTCTTCCCATTCAGTTACATTTTCTTCTTTGACTGATAAAGGTTCTTTTTTGAGAATTTCCTTATTTTTTAATAGTCCTGTAAGTTCTTCTAATGTTGACGAACAGGAAATTTCAGCATTTCCCCTTACCTTTTTATCTGTCAGCTGTCTTTTGCCTATTTTTACACTGTAAGAAGCACCCTGAATAAATTCCAGTGCATCTGCAGTTTTCTTTGAAATAATCAGTGAAATATCGGTATTTTCATTTATATCGCTGATTACAACTACTTCTACACTTACATTTGTGTCAAAATTTGAAATTATAACTGTATCACCTGGATAATAGTGTTTTATTTTTGCAAAGTGTACGTCTGATGATGATTCAGGAATATCAACATCAGAAACTTTTACAACTTCATCTGCTGCAAGTGGCATTAACGCCATGAGAAAACTGAATGTCAAAAGTAATATTTTTTTCATAGTGATATTCCCAAAAAACTAGTCTGCTTAATTATTTTATCTTTCTAAGGAAAGCATCTTTATAACCGTATGATTTAAATCTTTCCAGAACAACTTTGTATTCATCCATTGTGAGTGCACCAATAAGAATTGTCTTTACGTTATTTTTTCCTGCTGGCACAATTGTAACTGGATAGTGATCTGCATATTTATTTATGATTGTCATAATATTTTCATCAGAGCCTAATGCAGCAATCTGTACGTAATATTTTCCTTTTTCAAGGCATGACATATCAGAAACCATATATTTTTCATAAGATTTTTCTTTTTCTACAACAACTTCAGCAGCAGGGGCAATTTGAACTTCAGGAACAGCTTTTTCTTCTGCTTCAGGTTCAACACTTGTTTGTTCTGTTTCTTCAGTTTCTTCTGTTTCTTCTACAACTGGAGGATTTGATTCTGCAGGAATAAGAACAATTGCATCGTATTCTTCTTCAACTTCTTCTTCTTCTTCCAATTCGTCTTCTTCTACTAATTCTTCGTCATCCAGTTCATTTACAGGTCCTTCAAAAATTGTTGTACCTAGTTCTATTACTTCTTCATCTTCACCTTCAATTGTAAAGATTGTTTTTCCTAATTCTTCTTCTTTTTCTTCAAAATCATCTTCTGCTGTTTCTTCTTCAATTTCTGGTAATTCGGCAAATGTTTCTTCAACTGCTACTTCTTCAGGTTGAATTTCTTTTTCTTCTGAAGTTTCTTCAAGAGGATCTGCTTCCACAGCTTCTTCTGGTAAAGTGTCTGTTTCTTCTTCTAAAGGTTCAGTTTCATCCAATTCTTCTGCTTCAACTTCTTCTGCTTCTTCTGGTAAAGTGTCTGTCTCTTCTGGTAAAGATTCAGTTTCATCTAATTCTTCTGCTTCAACTTCTTCTTCTGGTAAAGTGTCTGTCTCTTCTGGTAAAGGTTCAGTTTCATCTAATTCTTCTGCTTCAACTTCTTCTGCAGCAACAGAATCTTCCTCATCGTTTTCTACAGTTTCTTCTTCAAGAACTTCTTCATCTATATTTTCATCATTTTCTTTTGGCTCAGATTCCTGATTATTCTGTTCAATTTCTTCAGGCAGATATTCTTCTTCATCATCAGATTCTTCATATCCGGCATCGTCAGAAATACTTTCCTCTGATTCATCTTCTGCTGCAAATTCTTCTTCTATTTTGTCACTTTCATCTGTATCTTCTTCAGGTAAAACTTCTTCTTCTGCAAGTTCATCCTGGGAAAGTGGATTTTCTTGGAAAGTTTCTTCTGAAGCGTCAGCTTCTGCATCAGGTTCAGCTTCAGAATCCTCTTCTGTATATTCTGAATCTTCTTCACTTTCAAATTCAGTTTTTTCTGTTTCAGAATCATCTTCCTGTGCTGTAATTACTGCAGTTCCAAAAACTCTGTCAGACTGGCCTGTACGTTTTGTGATTTTTACAATATTGTTCTGGTCTTTTTCTATTCCAAGAACCTGTGCAGCTTCAGGAGAAAGCATGATTGCAACTCCTTCTGAAGGATCCAGCGCACCAATAACCAGAATATCTACATTTTTATCTCCGGCAACGTTTGTTACACAGATTGTATCTCCAGGAACATAGCCTACTGTTTTTGCAAAAAGTCCCTGTGGAAAAACACCTTCATCAACAACAACTGCTCTTCCATCAAGTGAAGGACTAAATGATGCCAGTAAAAAACAGCTTCCCACTAAAACTAAAAATTTTGTTATAAATCCAGTTTTTTTATTTTTCATATTTCCCACCTTAATTCCTAGTTCTTCTTTACCAATATTGATTTACTAATTTCATTTACCAGTACAGCTGTGAAATTATTCATTTCTTTGTTGTTAGCAAATGGTTTTATATCATTAATTGATTCTGAATCAATCTGTTTTCCTGTTTTTGTATCTGTTACAGTCCAGTTAATTTTATTTAAGCTGGAATTATTTTTTTTGTTTTCAGGATTATAAATATAAAAAAGATTTATCTGAACGAATAAATCTGAATATCCTTCAAAGGCATCTTTTAATCCTGTTTTATAAAGTTTTTCATTTTCAGGCTCTTCTGAAACTACTGTTGCAGAATTTGTAACAATGTAGCCCTTCTCAAAAAAGCTGTTCAATACAACATCTTCTATTACTAAAGACTGTTCTGTAACTGCTTTAGAACTTTCATCATGCTGAACTACCTGAAAAGAAATCTGTTTTGCAAAAACCAGAACCGGCATTAATGCAATAACAAATATCAATACTAATCTTTTTAGATTCCCCATAAACACCTCTAAAAAACCTCATTTCAACTATCGGAATATAAAAAAAGATGTTTAGAAAAAAAATTAAAATCTGTTTTAACTTAGTGCATTGTGATAAAATAAAAGACGGGTTCGGGAAAATGGAAAAACGTATTTACATTATTGGTGCTGGCTTTGCCGGACAGACTATTGCAGATGATATTAAGCGTAAAAAAGTTTTTGGCAAAGTTAATGCCTTTTTAGATGATGATAAAAGTCTGATTGGAACTACTATAGACGGAGTTCCTGTTTTAGGTCCTGTAGATTCTGTTGCATCAATTTTAAACAATTCAGATTTAGATGAAGCTATTATCGCAATTCCTTCAGCTCCAGTTGAAAGAATAAAACAGATTTACGAAACACTTCAAAAAAATCACTTTACTCATATAAAGATTCTTCCTGGTATAAGTCAAGTTATAAACGGAACTGCACATTTTGTTCAGACCCGTGAAATTGACCCCCTGGATATTCTTGGCCGAACTCCTATTGCAATTTCTTTAAAGGAAAGTCTTAACTACCTGAGAGGAAAAAGAGTTTTAATTACAGGGGCCGGAGGCTCTATTGGTTCTGAACTTGCAAGACAATTGCTTTCTGGTGGTGCAGAACGTTTGTATCTGTTTGGACATGGTGAAAATTCCATCTGCAATATTTTTAGGGAACTTAAAATCTTACAGCAGGAAGGCGTTGGAGAAAAGGCAACTATTGTTCCAATTATTGGTGATATGAGAGATAAAGAGTATGTGGATTACATTATAGAACACACAAAATGTAATGTAATTTTCCACTGTGCTGCTTACAAACATGTTCCTATGATGGAAGAAAATCAGGTTGCTGCCATAGAAAATAATGTATTTGGTACAAAAAATCTTCTTGATTCATCTCTAAAACACAATGTAGAACGTTTTGTCCTTATTTCTACAGATAAAGCTGTAGCTCCTGTAAGTGTTTACGGAGCTTCTAAAATGTTATGTGAAAAGTTGATTCTTGATGCTTCAAAAAAAGCAGATAAAAACCAGGCTTTTATGTTTGTAAGATTTGGAAATGTTTTGGGCAGCCGAGGTTCTATTCTTCCTATTTTCCAGAATCAGATAAAAAATGGTGGACCATTAACTGTAACAGATAAAAACATGGAAAGATTTTTCATGACTATTCCAGAGGCCTGTTCTCTTGTATTGCAGACTGGCGGTGTTGGTAAAAATGGAATTTCATATCTGCTGGATATGGGAGAACCTGTTAAAATTATTGATCTTGCAGAGCAGATTATTAAATTTAGTGGACTTGAACCTTATAAAGATATAGATATTAAAATTGTAGGTGCAAGAAAAGGTGAACGTTTAATTGAACCCTTATGGCTTGAAGAAGAACATCCAGCTCCTACAGAATATCCCAAAATTTTACAGCTGGAAAATAAAGAATATGAGTCAGAAAGACTTTCTTCCCTTTTAGAACAGCTTGAACCAATTTGTTTTTTTGATAAAGCTAAATCTGAAGATTTCAGAAACAAAGAAAAACTGGTAAATCTCCTTTGTGAAGACTGTAAATCTTTAAAAGATTTTTACGAAGAAATTAAATCAGACGGACAAAAACGTACTGATATTTTATAAGGTCAAAATCAGATATCATATTTTTCAGGAGAAATATTATGGCAGAAATAAAAGTTCCTTTTCATAAAGCGGCAATAACAAAAGATGAAGAAAATGCGGTTCTGGAAGTTTTACGCTCCGGCTGGCTTACAACAGGAAAATATTGTTTTGAATTTGAAAAAAAGTTTTCTGCGGCTCTTGGGGGAACTGACAAGATTTCTGGAAGACCTGTAATTTCTCTGGCTGTAAATTCCAATACCAGCGGAATGATTCTTGCCATGGAAGCTTGCGGTGTAAAAAATGGTACAGCAGTAATTACAACTCCTTATACTTTTGTGTCTACAGCTGCCTGTGCAAAACATTTAGGTGCCCATGTATATTTTGCAGATGTAGAAAAAGATACCTACAACATTGATCCTGAAAAAATAGAAGAAATTCTTAAAGCTGAAAAAGCCAGAAATGAACATAAAATCAAAGCCATTGTTCCGGTTCACATTGCTGGAAATGTGTGCAAAATGGACAAAATTATGGCACTGGCAGAAAAATACAGTACCCCTGAAAATAAAATATACGTTATTGAAGATGCGGCCCACTCGTTTCCTTCACCAACAAAACTTGGTTATGCAGGTGCAATTGGAGACTGCGGTGTATTTTCATTTTATGTAACAAAAACAATTACAACTGCGGAAGGGGGAATGGTTGTTACAAAAGATGAATCTCTGGCAAAAAGAATGACTGTTATGCGGCTCCACGGAATGGACCGTACCACTTGGGACAGATACACATCTCCTAAAGCCAGCTGGGAATATGATATTGTAGCCCCTGGTTATAAATTCAATCTTCCTGATGTTCTGGCCGCTTTGGGATGCTGCCAGTTGGACAGAGCTGAACTTTTTTATGAACAGCGAAAAAAAATAGTAGATAAATATAATGAAGAATTCAGTAAACTGGACTTTATTCAACTTCCACCAGACGGAGAAGGAAATGCCTGGCATTTATATTTAATGCGGTTAAATCTTAATAAGCTTACAATTTCAAGAGAAGATTTTGCAAAAAAAATGCAGGAAGCCGGACTGGGAATTTCTGTTCACTTTATTCCTCTATTCCATTTTTCATACTGGAAATCTCTGGATTGTGAATTTACAGCTGAAAAGTTTCCAAATGCTGAATCCCAGTATTCAAGAACAATATCTATTCCATTATTTCCTGATATGACACAAGAACAAGTTGATTTTGTGATTGAAACTATTAAAATAATTGGTAGAGAAAATCATGCCTAGAAAACTTACAGAAAAGCCACAGATACGATCTTTTGCAGCAAATGGATATTACAGTGATTTAAGTAAACCTGATATGCTGTATGCTCAGTTGATAAGAAGCCCTGCTGCTGCTGGAAAATTTAAAGACATTACTTATGATGTTTTACCAGAAAACTGCTATCTCTTTACAGCAAAAGACATTCCCGGTTCTAAGGAGCTGGTTACAAATTCAACTAAAACAAAAATTTTTGGCTATGGGAATGTTTCCTATACAGGGGAACCACTTGGTATTTTAATTGGTCCTGACAAAAGAATTCTTGATTCAACTGCAGATGAACTTTCAATCAACTTTGACGTTGAATCTCTTGAATCTGCTTTAAAAAATGTAATTGTAAAAAACAAACACCCTGTAATTACACTTCAAGAGCAGCAGAATCCTGAACTAAATGACGTTCTGGATCTTATTAATAATATGCCTTCTCTTGATACTGTTATTGATAGAACTCACGTAGATGAAAAATTAAGTAAAAATATAGCTGTAAGAGAAGTAAAGTCTGGAATTTATAAAACAATGGCTGTTTTACAGGCAGACAAACAGCTTTCTGAAGACTCTGCTTTTAAAACAGAAAATAACTGGTCCCAAAAACTTGTGAACCCAAAATGGCATGAATCTGATGGAGCCTTTTGTTATACCGAAGGTGAAAAACTTCACGTTTATTGCCCTACAAAGTGGGTATACCAGCTTCAGAAGACTCTGGCAGATATGCTGAAAATCAAAGAAGAATTAATTCATATTCACCGAACAAAGAGTACAGGTATTTATCCAAATGGACTTTATAAAACCAACCAGCTGGCTCTTCAGGCAGCATTAGCCTCTTATCTGACTAAAAAACCTGTAAAGTTGATTCTTTCTACACAAGAACAGGAACAATTTATGGCTTCTGGTGTTGAAACAAAGTTCAACTATAAAGCCTTTATAAACGATGATGGAAAAATAAAGGGACTTCACATTGAAATTGATATAGATATTGGAGCTGAAAATCCTTTTGCACAGGAAATTACAGACCGAATTACACTGGCAGCCTGTAATTATTATAAATGTGAAAATCTTTACATAAATACAGTTGCTCATACATCAAAGAATCCCCCTACAACAATAAACTTAAAAACAGTAGATTCTCAGTCTTTATTTGCCATGGAAAATGAGATCCAGAGTATAAGTAAAGTTACAAATATAGATCCTGATGAAATCCGATTGATAAATGCAGCTTCGCAAAAAAAATCTGATTTTCCATTTATTATAGAAAATCCTAATTTTGAAGAATGTATAAAAAATACTCTTAAAATAAGTGACTTTAAAAGAAAATATGCGGCCTTCCACATGGATGCAATTGACCGTGTTGAAAAAGATTCCAGACCTTTCTTTGCACTTCCTTTACGAGGAATTGGATTTGCCTGCGCTTTTAACAGCACTGGATATTCTGGTTCCCTGAATTTTACTTACGATACTAAGGTGGAAGTAACTCTTACTACAGATAATAAACTCATCATTCACACAAATAGACCTTCTGAAATCATTCAGGAAATCTGGAAAAAAACTGCTGCAGATATTCTTCAATTTCCAAAGCAGAATATTCATATTAATTCCGATTATGAACTTTCCCAGCTGCCTAAAACTCCTGCAGACAGTTACAGTACAATTGGGGTCATAAATGAACTGATAAAAAGATGCTGTAATGATATAAAGAAAAAAAGATTCCAGCAGGCACTACCTATAACCGCAAAAAGAAATATTTCAAGTGCTATGGCACGAAACTGGAATAAAGAAGATTTTTCTGGAAACCCATTTTATTCTACTGCAACTGCAGCAACAGCTGTTGAAGTTGAACTAGATTCTTATTCGTTTAATGAAAAAATCAAAGGAATATGGGTAACAATTGACAGTGGAGTCCTCTATGATGAAAATGCAGCCCTTAAAACTGTGAAGTTAGAAATTCAACAGGAACTATCCATGCTGGTTGAAGGTAAAACCTTCAGCTGCAATAACATTAACATTAATTTTATACAGAACAATAATAAATCAGGACAGGTTGGACAACTTATTCACAACACTCTCCCGGCAGCTTTTTCTACTGCCCTTTCTCTGGCTTTAGCAACTCAATTAGAAAAATTACCTGTCACTGAAAAACAGATTTATACTCTCATAAAAAACAGAGGTGAAAAATAATGAAAATCCCAGTAACCTTGAATGGAACAAAAACTATTTTTGATGCCTCCCCAGATGAAAGTCTTCTTACCGTACTTGAAAAAAATTCCATTACATCTGCAAAAAGAGGATGTCTTCAGGGAACTTGTGGAGCCTGTACAGTTCTTTTAAATGATCGTCCTGTAGCAGCCTGTAAAGTTGCAGTAGGTCTTGTCATAAACAGCAATATAATTACATTGGATTATTTTTCCAAAACAGAAGAATACTCAGATATATCAGAAGGATTTTCAAAAGCAGGATTTAAGCTCTGTGGTTATTGCAATGCCGGTAAATTTTTTGCTGCTCATGAAATACTAAAAATGAATAAAATGCCAACCCGCAATGACATTGCTGAAGTGGTAGAGCATCTTTCTCCTTGCTGCGTAGACAGAGAAACATTAATTAATGGTGTTTTATATGCGGCACAAATAAATGATAAAAAATCTCAACGAAGAATTCCAAAGAGAGGTTTTTAATGGATAAAATAATTTTTTACGCAAAAAATATTTCTGAACTTCTTACAATTCTTAAAAACAATCCTGGTACAAAAATTGTTGGAGGATGTACAAAAATTGAAGAATTTCCTGACAAAGCCATTTCTACTTTAAACATAAAAGATTTAAATCAGATTATCCGTCACGAACGATATCTGGATGTAGGTCCTGGTGTTACCCTTTCCAGAATACTGGAGGTTGGTCAGAATCATTTACCTCAAGTTCTATATGATGCACTTAAAACTATAGCAAATCCTCTAATAAGGAATATAGCCACAATCGGGGGAAACATTCTTTCTCCAGACCAGCAATTAACTTTACATGCACCTTTGCTGGCTCTTGATGCCAGGCTTGAATTTAAAAATGGAAACGATACTAAAAACATTATGATCCGTAACTTTGATGAAATTCCAGAAGGATACGTTCTTTCCAATATAAAAATTCCACTATTGGATAGTGATGTATCTGTGTTCCGGAGAATCGGACCTGAAAATTCAATAACACCATATTCAGCTGCATTTGCATTTACAGCATCAATTGAAAAAAATTCCCTATTGAATGCAAAACTGACTTTTGCCGGGCCTTTTACATTTCAAAGCAACGAACTGGAAAACAGCCTTATGGGAAGAAGAATTCCTTTGAATTTAAGAGATATTGTGGAAATAACAGAATTAGTTGAAAAAGAATTTGATAAGGCTGCAACTGACCAGATGATTGCTGAAGAAGTTCGTCAACAATTTTTAAATCTGGCCAGATACAGTTTTGAACAATTAACTTAATAAGTTGTAAATTAACTTAACGAATGAACATTGCGTCACGCCGCAAAACTTCGTTTTGCTACCGAGTTTTCTTTGAAAACTCGCGTATAATGTATTTTACTTAATGAACATTGCGTCACCGTATGAAAAGAACCTGTATTTATTTTCAACGGCGGTTTTATAGGCGTTCATGATTTTGTCTTTTCCGGCAAAGGCACTTACAAGCATAATAAGTGTACTTTCTGGAGTATGAAAATTTGTAAACATTTTATCTACAACCTTAAATTTATATCCAGGATACATAAAAATACTTGTAGAAGCAGTTCCAGCATGAATCCATTGATCATCATTACCAGGAACACCACCTTCATCAATAATTTTTTTAGCCGCACTTTCCAAAGTTCTCACACTTGTTGTTCCAACCGCAAGAATTGGACGACCCTCTTTTTTTGCTTTATTGATTTTTTCAGCAGTTTCCAAAGGTATTGTATACCATTCTTCATGCATCTTGTGATTTTCAATTTCATCTTCTCGAACTGGTAAAAAAGTACCTAAGCCTACGTGAAGAGTTACAAAACAGCGTTCAATACCAGCTTCATCAAGTCTTTCCAGCATTTTTTCTGTAAAATGCAAACCGGCTGTAGGACATGCAGCAGATCCTGTCTGATCAGCATAAACATTCTGGTAACGTTCACTATCTTCGTCTGTATCACCGCGTTTAATGTAAGGAGGTAAAGGAATATGTCCGTTTCTTTCAAACCAGGCTTCATCAATAGCAAAATCAAATTTCATGGCACGGAATTCAGTTCCTGCATTTCCAGGCCATTCAACAATTGTACCTACCGTTCCATCTGGAAATTTATAATGCATTCCAGGCTTCTGTTTTTTTGCGTTTTTTACCATTGTATTCCAGACTGTGCATTCTTTGTCTATTGTATTTAAGAACATAAATTCCTGTTCTCTGCCTGTAGTTTCTTTTATTCCATAAACTCTGGCTCTACGTACACGACTATTGTTAAAAACCATAAGAGTATCTGGAGTAACTAATGATGGTAAGTCATCCATTGAATAATGTTCAACTTCGCCTGTTTCACGATTAAGCACCATCAGTTTATCCTGTCCACGAACACCACTTGGATGCTGTGCAATCAATTCCTGTGGTAAGTCAAAATTAAAATCTGAAGTTTTCATATATTTATTGTCCTATTTTTTATTCAAAAAGTTTTCCTTGTGCAAAATCTGTATCATTAAATTTTAATCCAAGATGAGCATAGGCCTTTTCTGTGACCATCCTGCCTCTTGGAGTTCTCTGTAAAAATCCACACTGAATTAAATAAGGTTCATAGTAATCTTCAAGGGTATCCATACTTTCACCAATAGAAATTGCAAGAGTTTCAGCTCCAACTGGTCCTCCTCCAAAATTCTGAATTATACTTAAAAGAATTTCTCTGTCATATTTTTCAAGTCCCAAAGAATCAATTTCAAGACGCTGTAATCCATCCTGAACAATCTCCTTTGTAATTTTTTTACTGCCTGCCACTTGAGCAAAATCTCGCATTCGTCTTAAAACTCTGTTTGCAACACGAGGAGTTCCTCTGCAGCATTGAGCTAAAAGCATGGAAGCATCAACATCAATTCCAATTTCAAGAATTCCGGCACTTCTTCTTATAATACTGGCAAGTTCTTCCTGTGTATAAAATTCAAAACGGGGTATAAAGCCAAATCTGGAACGCAAGGGAGAAGATACAGAGCCTGCTTTTGTTGTGGCCCCTACAAGAGTAAAAGGCGGAATAGGAATTCGTACTGTTCTTGCTGCAGCACCTTGTCCTATAATCCAGTCAAGTTCATAATCTTCCATGGCAATATAAAGCATTTCTTCAATGGCTGGTTTTAAACGATGTATTTCATCAATAAAAAAAACTGTTCTTGGAGTTATTGTACTCAAAATACCAGCAAGATCCTTTGGTTTTTCCAAAGCAGGTGCAGAAGTAACTTTAAAGTCCACTCCCAATTCATTAGCTGTAATCTGTGCTAAAGTTGTTTTTCCTAAACCAGGAGGTCCAATTAAAAGAAGATGATCTAAAGGTTCTTGTCTCTGTTTTGCAGCTTCTATAAAAGTAGAAAGATTCTTCTTTACGCCTTCCTGTCCAAGAAAGTCACTTAGCATTTTTGGTCTAAGTTTATTATCCTGATCTTCAAAACTATTAATATCAGCTCTTACTATTGAATTAAAATTTAAATCTTCGTTTTCCATTTTTTATGACAGTTCCACAATTGCACGGCGGAATAAAATATCCTCTTTTTCTTTTTGTGATTTTTTTTCAAAATCAGGATTAACAGACATTTCTTCAACAAGTTGAGCAATTTTCTGTTCAACCATGCGTTTATCATAACCCATACTTGCAAGAGATGTTACCAGATCTGCAAAAGGTGCATTAGCTGGAACCCTTACAACAGTTTCTGATTGATTCAAAGTCAACTTTCCTTTCAATGTCAGCATCATTTTACCTGCAGTCTTCTTTCCAACACCAGGTATTTTTTCCAGCATTTCAACATCACCCCTGTCAAGAACTTCAACAAGTCTTCCAGAAGAGACAGAACTCATTATTTTTAAAGCTCCTTTTGGTCCCACACCGTCAACTTTAAGTAAATCAAAAAAAAGACTTCGTTCTTCGGCACTGGCAAAACCGTAAAGACACATTGCCATATCAGTATGCTGAAGCCATGTATAGATTTTTCCTTCATTTCCCACAGAAGGCATCATTTCAAGACTTGAATCTGGCATACAAATATCCCATTCTATACCATTAGTCTGTATGAAAATCTGCTTTGGAAATTTCCCTGTAATAATTCCAGTAAGTGAATTGAACATAAAAATATGATAAATTAAAAATGAAAAATGATAAATAGGATGTAAAAATCCTTTAGAAAACAGTATAATAATTTTATGTTCACTCAAAATAAATGTCTTGTTCCATATTGTCATAACAATGCTATTTCTCTTTTTGATGAAAATGGAAATATCAGCGATGAAAAAGGCTATTGCATAGACCACATTCCAGATCCAGGAAAAGCTAAGCAGGATATTTATGAATACATTAAAAATCATGAAAAAATAATCGGATTAAATGCTTCAGGTTTAATTTTTCAGGATACGGATGTTTCAAACAAAAAATTTTACGGCTGTAATTTCAGCCATTGTACATTTCAGAACATAAAATCTGAAAATTTCTTGAGCCGAATGAGTATTTTTGATTATGCCATTTTTAATGATTGTAATTTTATAAAAAGTAATACACTTTTTACATCATTTTCTGGGGCTACATTCATGCACACCCTTTTTACAGCCAGTGACATGATACAGGATAATTTTAATGGAATAAAAGCATATCAGTCTTCTTTTGATGATTCTGACCTGTTTAATTCCCGTTTTATTCTGGCAACCCTTGTAGATACTTCATTCAGAAACTGCAATTTGAAAAAAACATCTTTTAATAAAACTTCCAGAACAAATGCTTCGTTCAAATATTCAAATACACGGGAAGCAGTTTTTGATAAAAACGATAATCTTGCAAACGACACAATTGCCGCTTTTGAAACCCGTTCTAACAGTCAGGGAGATTTTTAATGAAAATTTATTTCCATTTAAATATTGGTGGTTTTTCTAACTGCTATGTAATTGTAAACGAGCAGACTTCAGAAGCTATTATTGTAGATCCTGGACAGATGACAGAAAAAATCATTTCTCAACTGGAAGATAATCATCTTAAGCTTTCAGGAGTTTTAATTACCCATAATCACGGAAGTCATGTTCACGGATTAAAAACTTTGCAGAAAATATATCAACCTAAAATTTATGCTGCCGACTGGGAAGTTGCAAAAGATGATACAACAGTTCTTACAGGAGATGGAAAATTCAAACTGGCAAAACTTACGGTAAAATATCTTTCAGTTCCAGGACATACTTCCGACAGTATTGTGTATGGAATTGAAAATGTACTTTTTACAGGAGACGTTCTTACTGCAGGTTCAATTGGTTCTACAAACTCCAGTTATTCTGATTATATTTTAAAATCAAATATCCAGGAAAAAATCTTTTCACAACAGGACTGTGTTGTCTTAATGCCGGGACACGGTCCTCCAACAACATTGGAAGCAGCAAAAAATTTTATTCTTGATTTTGACCTGCACGTCTAACCAAAGCAATGCTGCCTGCAACAACGCCATATTTATCAAATATAAAATCATTTATGGCAGCAGCAGCATCTTCAAGACCGCTGGCTTTTGTCTGGCGGATATATGCACACAACTCTGGTGTATAGGCAATTACACTACCTCTGTTAGCCTGATGGATAAAATAATCTGCAACACCATTCATTGGGTTTTGCATCAAATAAGCCATAAATTCATTATGCATTAAATATTCATCATTTTGATCATATCCCAGTGAAGGCTGGCTTTTAAAATAATCGTGAACAAATTCCAGAGATTTATAATCGCAGGTTCCATAAACAGCAGCAACAAAATTTCTGAATTCAGCATCCTTAAAAAACAAAGTATGAAAACCTTCATGGGCAAGAAGATTTTTTCTGCTCCAGTCTTTAGTTTCACGAGAAAGAGAAACCAGACCTCCCTCAAGAGGCTTTACATGCAATCCATCACCTTCATATTCAAGCAGCTTATTTTTAATTAGAATTTCTTTAAGTAAAAGTTCTTCTTCATTTAAAATAAAATGATCATCTGCAGCCTTATTAAAGAAACTTGCAAGAGAATCTGAACTGTAATCATGAGCATTATAACCATGTTTACCATCCAGCTGTTCATTTGTTAAAAGAGTTCCCTTGAATCCTTCCTTTTCAACATAATATGCCAGTCGCGAAAAAAACTTATCCTGAATTGCATAATTTCTTATATCAAAAAACAAAATACCAGGAATTCTATCCCATTCAAAAATCTCATACTCATAACAACGCCAGTCTTTCAGGTTGTAATTTAAAATTAATCCAGGATCAATTTTTACTGGAGAAAGCACCTTATTTCCATCAGTTTTTTTAACCGGCCTTAATAAAACTGAAGTTAGAATATCTTTATTTTTAGTAATTTCCATATTCTGGAATGGGAAAGAAACAGCACCACAAGGAATTATAACTTCATCAGCGTTCTTTACATTTTTTAAGCTGAATTTTTCACCGCCAAATTTTATATCCACATAATAATTTGATTCCAGCGAAGATTTGTACTGCACATCAGAATTAAATTTCACACAAAATTCAGGAAGAACATATTTTTCAGTATTCTGAACCGGAAAAACCAGAGATGCCCCTGAAAAATCAAAATGAGAATTTGTAAAATCTATTTTTCCCCCATTATAGGCAAAACCATAAAAAGGAATACTTTCAGAAATATCAAAACCAACTACAGCAGGTCCAATGCAGGCACCAGAAATTTTACATCCGCATGAAGAATAAACAAAGAACCCTTCTGGAATATTGTCATTATTCTTAGGAAGAGCAAAAGACAAATCAATCAAACCATTTATATTGTCTTCATTTCCTGAAATTTCAGTTTTTTTTGAATAATCAAGAATATATTTTTTAAGCTTATTTTTACCAGAAAAATCATCTTTGTACAAAAATCCAAAACGTAAGGAATCAGACTTATAGACTTTTTCAAGCTGCTTTTGATTTTTAGAAAGATTTAGTCTGATTGTAAGGGCAGCAGTTCCATTTTCCTGAAAAATAAGATTAAAAAGCTGCTTTTGAGA
The DNA here is from genome assembly GCA_022768685.1 of Spirochaetia bacterium. Classification (GTDB taxonomy): domain Bacteria; phylum Spirochaetota; class Spirochaetia; order Treponematales; family Treponemataceae; genus Treponema_D. The sequence continues at coordinate 3,921 of JALEPQ010000075.1, read as the reverse complement.
ATCTGTAAAACCATAACAGGCATAATCATCATCTTTAATAAAACTGTTTCTGGCATTTCCATTTAAAGCAATAAGATTTGATTTTCCGTTAAACCCCACAGCTTCCAGGTAAGTGGAAGAATGATTTTTATTAACTAAAATAACAATTCCAAGAACAATATCAATGAACAGAACGACACAAATAATCACAGCTGCAATTTTCTGCTGTATTTTTAATTCCATAAATTTTTCTTTAAAATTAATCTTCATTTGAATTTACTATATCATTTTCCTGTAAAATAATATACTTATCTTATGACTGTACTTATTTTTCATGATTCCCAAAAATTAAAACTGATAAAATTACAAAAAACACTTATTCAACTTTTAAACAAAAAAGGAATTACCTATGCCCACAAACCGCTTTTTGTAGAACTTCCTTTTATAAATGATGAAGAAAATTTAAAGCAGTCTGCAGGAAAAATAAAAAACATTCAGCTTGAGCATCTGGAGCAGGATGAAAGAATGATTTTTTGTAACGTGAAAATTGAATACGAAAATGCCACTCACTCGCTGAAAATGCCATTCATTCATTTTTTAAGTCAACCTGCCCAATTGCAGGACAAAGAAGCGGCAATCCTCTTTCACAAAGACTTTCCGCAAAAAGTATCTGTATTCCGCCTGGGCAAAAAAATAGACCTGAACAAAAATGCTCAGGCCATAGAAAATTCCATCTGGAAAAAACTGTAATTACATTACAATTGAACCACGATCCAAAACTGTCAAACCAGTCTTTACATATTCAAGAATTCCATAAGGTTCAAGAAGTCTTAACAGGCTTTCAATTTTGTCTTCACTACCAGTAGCTTCAACAATTACAGATTCAATGCCAACATCAACAATGTGAGCACGGAAAATATCACAAGTTTCAATAATAATAGCGCGGTTTGTACCTTCAGCTTTAACTTTTATTAAAGCCATTTCCCGCTGACAAGAAGTTGCTTTTTCACATTTTTTAATAGAAATAACTTCTTCAAGTTTTGAAAGCTGTTTTTGAATCTGCTCAAGAACATATTCATCACCATTTACAACAATTGTCATTCTTGACTGACCTGGATTTCCAGTTTCACATACAGTAAGAGATTCAATGTTATATCCACGGCGACTAAAAAGTCCTGAAACACGACTTAAAACACCAGCATGGTCTTCAACTAAAACTGATAAAACAAATTTATTCATAACTTCACCTCTAAATTTTTCCCGCAGATTTTATACTTATCCGCAGATTGTAATTTATCTCTCTGCGCTAATCTGCGAGATCAGCGGGAGTTCTGTTATCTTTCCGGATTAAAAGAAACTGTTCTAAGAATATCACCAAATACACCTGCAGCTGTTACTCCAGCTCCAGCACCGTAACCACGTACAGTCAAAGGAATTGGCTGATAACGTTCAGTGTAGAATACAAATGCGTTTTCTCCACCTTTTACGCTGTAAAGAGGATCATCCTGACCAACTTCAATCATTCCAACAGAAACTTTTCCATCTTTTATTGTAGCACCCATTCGCAAAACTTTGTTTTCTTTTTTCAAATCGGCAATCTTTTTTGCAAAATATTCGTCTACCTGAGGTAATTTTGCCAGGAATTCTTCAACTGTTCCAGAAGAATCAAATGAATCAGGGAAAACCTTGTACATTGTAATATCTTCAAGTTCAATATCGTATCCACTTTCACGGGCAATAATTAAACCTTTGCGGGCAACATCCATTCCGTTCAAATCATCACGAGGATCTGGTTCTGTATAACGCAACTGTTTAGCTTCAAGAACGGCCTTACTGAAAGGTACACCTTCATCAAGTTTTCCAAAAATATAAGAAAGTGAACCTGACATAATTCCGTTAAAGCTTGTAAGTTTATCACCAGATTTAAACAGATTCTGCAAAGTATCAATAATTGGAAGACCTGCACCTACGTTAGTTTCGTAAAGGAAACGTCTGTGCATTCTGTTAGCTGTACGGCGCAATTCGTGATAGAACTCAATATTCTTTGAATTGGCACGTTTATTTGGAGTAGCAATGCTCATTCCTGCATTCAAAATATCAAGATATCTGTCTGGCAAATCATAAGAAGCTGTACAATCAACAAAAACAGGATTAAGAGGCTTCTTTTCTTTTACAAACTTAATAATATCATCAACGTTTTTATCAGAATTAAAGGCAAACATTGGCTTTTTCATATCTTCACGCCAGTTTGAAAGATCAAGACCTTCTTCATTAAGATTCATACCATCAATAGTTGTAATAGCAAGAACCTTAATATCCACATTTTCTTTAAGAAGTTTTTCACGCTGATCACGAATCTGGTCAATTAAAGTTCCACCAATTGTTCCAGCACCAAAAGCAAATACTTCAATTGTCTGACAAGTGTTGAAGAAGAACTGATGAACTGCTTTTACAGCAACATCTGCAAATTTCCCTTTGATTACAGCAGAAATACATCTTTCAGAAGATCCCTGAGCAAGAGCCTTAATGTTTACATCCTGGGAAGCAAGGGCATTTGTAAACTTAGAAGCAACACCACGATTCATAATCATGCCGTCACCTACTACAGAAATAATTGCACAATCTTCCTTTACGCCAATTTCATCAATAATTTTTTCACGAATTTCCAGTTCAAATTCTTTAGCTACAGCATCACGAACTTTAGAAGCTTCAGCAGCACGAACACAGAAAGAAATTGTATATTCAGAAGAAGACTGAGTAATTAAAAGAATTGAAGAACCTGCACCAGAAACAGCATTAAAAATACGACTGGCCATACCTGTACGACCACGCATGGCTGTTCCACCAACAGAAATCATAGCTACATTTTTAAGAGCAGAAACACCACAGATAGACGTTGTTCGGCTTTCAAATGGACCTTTACCAATTCTAGTTCCACGGGCAGCAGGATTATGAGAATTCAAACTCCAGGCTTCAATTCCCTTTGACTGAAGAGGCGCAAGAGTTTTTGGATGAAGAACTTTAGAACCAAAGAATGAAAGTTCCATAGCTTCTTCGTAAGTCATATCATCAACAAGAATTGCATCTTTTACAATACGAGGATCTGCAGTATAAACACCATCAACATCAGTCCAGAATTCAACGCGTTTTACACCAAGAGCAGAACCAATAATAGCGGCAGAAAAGTCAGAACCATTTCTACCAAGAAGTCCCATAACAGGATTTGCACCAGTTCCACCAATCCAGGAACAAATAAATCCCTGGAAAAGAAGAATACGAGTCTGGCTTTTGTTTTCACCATCACGGAAAGGAAGACAAGCTTCAGCTGTTCTGCCGTAATCAGCTTCACCTTCTTTCTGATTTCCAGTTGTATATATAAATTTGCGTGAATCCATCAAGATTACGCTCTGTTTTTTTGCAAGAAGTACAGCTTCCATAATTGGAGAAGAAAGAAGTTCTCCCATACCCATAATACGGCAATGAACAGTATCAGGACATTCACCAAAAGCTACACAACCAGCAAGCAGTTTTTCTAATTCAACAAAGTTAGGCTCCAGTTTAGCCATAACTTTTTCAGCATCAAAACCAGGAAGTTTTGACTGCAATTCAAGACAAATTTCATTGTGGATATTGCGTATATCTGTTACGTAATTAGCACCAGAAATACCAGAAACTGTTGCATCAATAGCAGACTGAAGATTATTTGAAACTCCAGCTACAGCACTTACAACAACACTAACACGATCTTCCTTTGCACGACCAAGAATAATTTCAGAAGATCCAAGAATACGGCGGGCATTAGCCATTGAAGTTCCGCCAAATTTTAAAGTAATCATATATACTTCCTTGATTAAAAACCGCAATTTCCCCGATATTCCGGACGAGCATCTCAAATCATAAAAATTTGAGAGTCAGAATTTAATCATACTTAAGAACTTAAAT
>JALEPQ010000038.1 GCA_022768685.1 Spirochaetia bacterium | reverse complement strand
TTTTTGCAAAAAAACTCGAGACTTAAAATAGATGGCGAAATTTTTAGCCATCTATTTTAAACGTTCTATATTTCAGAACCTCATAAAATCACTAGGATTTTATTATTACATAGCAGCGTCACTTTCTCTTTTCCAGTCAGCAACAACATCTTTTGTAACATCATCCCAAGATTTATTTCCCTGAGCATATTTTAATAAAGATGCACCAAAGTTATCCTTAAATGTCTGTGAAGGGAATAATGTAAAGTTCCATGAAACAGATGTAATACCAGGTTTAGACATCCAGTTCAAGATTTCTACTGCTAAAGGATCTGTTGGTTTTTCATTGTCAGCAAATGTATCAAATGGAGCAATGAAACCAAGTTTGTTTGTAACGTAGTTTTTACCTATTTTTGAAGAATATAACCAGTAGATGAAATCTGCAGTTGCCTTCTGATCTGCTTTAGAAGCCTTTTTATTGATACAGTAGAAATTTTCAGTTCCAACACAAAGTCCCTGACCTTCTTCACCAGCTACACCAGTGTAGATTGGTAAGTATTTTACATTTTCAGCCTTTACTTTGTTACCAGGTGTACCAGCAATCTGTCCCCAAGCCCAGTTTCCGTTCTGAACAAAAGCACATTCTTCAAGAGCAAATTCAGACATAGAATCTGTTACTGTTTTTACACCAACATTCTTTGCAGGAATAACAGAATCATTTAAATAAAGATCCATAATATTCTGGAATTCTTTAGAATACTGGAATTTAATAGCTTTTGTTGCATCTGAAGTCAAATCAACATTGTTGTTTTTGAATTCATAGTAAACTGGAAGATTTGCAAGATGAGTCTGCCATCTCCAGTCTTCACCAGCTTTCAATGAAGTTGACGCAAAAGCACCTTTAATTCCAAGTGCTGCAGCATTTTTCTGCATATCATCAGCAACTTCCTTTAATTTAGCAAAATTATTTACTTCATCCATACTCTTATAAGGAGTATTTTTTGTTGATAAAGCAAAATATTTATCTGTAATAGCTTTGTTATAAATAATACCATAGCCTTCTACAACATAAGGAATACCATATACTTTTCCTTTGTTTGTAACAGCTAAAGATTTATCAGTAAGATGTTTATATAATTCTGTTTCTGATAAATCAGCACAATAATCTGCCCAGTTAGCATAACCACGTGGTCCGTTAATCTGGAAAAGTGTTGGAGCCTGCTTTGTAGACATCTTTGTAGCAAGAGTTGATTCATAAGCATTATTTGCTGCTGTTTCAACAATAACTTTTACACCAGTTTCTTTTTCATATTCAGCAGCAAGTTCCTGATAGATTGAAGCAACTTCTGGTTTGAAGTTTAAATAACGAACAGTTCCCTTTTTTGGAGCTGCAAACATTGATGAAGCTAATGCTAACATAGCACATGTGCCAGCGATAATTTTTTTCATAAGTCCTCCTAAAAATTTTTGACTTTTAATTCATCTTCTGAAACGTTACTGGAAACGTTTCCACTATATTTACTCTACCACCCAGCTTTTTACTTGTCAAACTTTTTTTTTATTTTTTTTAGGATTTTTTACAAAATGAATTTTATTATATAAATTAATACTATTGTTATATAAAAAAATCCTTCTCCATTTTTTTTGAAGAAGGATTTCTTTATAATCAAATTAGTTTAGTTGAATTTATCAAGATTTTCAAAATCAAGAGTTGCAAAATAATCATCCATAGTTTCTCTACGTCTGATCATTTTTACGGAACCATCAGTTCTAAGAAGCAATTCTCCAGCTCTAAGTTTTGCATTGTAGTTGAAACCCATTGCACGACCATGAGCACCTGCATCATGAATTATCAATAAATCACCTATGTCAATTTTAGGTAAAGGACGATCTACAGCAAACTTATCACAGTTTTCACACAAAGAACCAGTAACGTCATAAACATGATCTTTAGGTGCATTTTCTTTGCCAGAAACAGTCAATTCATGATAAGCTCCATACATTCCAGGACGCATTAAATCTGCCATACAGGCATCAGTACCAATATAATTTTTATAAATATTCTTTTCATGAATAGCTTTACATACAAGCCATCCATAAGGACCTGTAATAGGACGACCACATTCATAATAAACTGCCATTGGATCAAGACCAGCAGGAACAATCAATTTTTCATATAAAGAATGAATTTTTTCAGCTACATAGTTTAAATCAACTTTTTTCTGATCAGGTTTATAAGGAATACCAATTCCACCACCCAGGTCAACAAATTCAATATTTACACCACATTCTTTTTGAACTTCAAGAACTAAATTAAAAACTAAATCAGCTGTATCTACAAAATATTCAGGATTAAGTTCATTTGAAGCTACCATAGTATGCATACCAAAGTGTTTTACACC
>JALEPQ010000021.1 GCA_022768685.1 Spirochaetia bacterium | reverse complement strand
TTGGTTCTGGTAACAACTTTTACGGAACGAGAACGAACAAGGATTATTTCAGCACAAAGAGCTGATAATGATTTGAAGGAGGTCTATTATGATTACATCAAAAAAATTAACGGCTGAGCGTATTGCAGAAATCGAGAAAGTTCCAATTACTTATGATGAAGATTCTCCAAAGTTTACAAAAGAAGAATTGCAGGAATTTGTTCCGTATCATAAAGAATATTTTGACATAACTCCTAAAAAGGTATTGATTTCATTTAAAATCGATGCGGACATTCTTGCTATAATGAAAGCAACTGGAAAAGGATATCAGACAAGAATGAACAAGTGCCTTCGAGAAGCAGTTATGGAAGGTAGATTTTAACCTAACATAATTTTCATAGCCGACAGGCAGTCAAGCTGCCTGTGGTTTAAACTATTGTTTTATTAGTCTAGTTTCATAATCATTTCAAGAACACGTTTTACTGATGTTTTTACATCAGATTCGGAAAGTCTGCCATCTTCCATTGCCTGAAGGAGTTCTTCTGGGAATCCTGCAGCCATTTTTACATCGTTTCCGGCTGAAACTTCGCGCCAATGTTCACCACGAGTCCACCAGTCTGTACATACAAGACCTTTATAACCCCATTCGTTTCTGAGGATATCTGTAAGAAGTTCTCTGTTTTCTGATGTATGTATTCCATTTACAATGTTGTAGGAACTCATAATTACCCAAGGATCTGCTTCCTTTACGCACTGTTCAAACCCTTTGAGGTAAATTTCTCTTTCTGCACGTTCACTTACAATAGAATCACTGTTTTTACGATTTGTTTCCTTATTGTTGAAAGCAAAGTGCTTAGGAGTAGCAGAAATTCCCTGAGACTGAACGCCTTTTACAACAGCAGATGCCATAGAACCTGTTACGAAAGGATCTTCTGAATAATATTCAAAGTTTCTTCCACAAAGAGGACTTCTGTGAATATTCATACCAGGAGCAAGCCAGATACCTGCATTATTTTCTTTTACTTCTTTTGCTGCGGCTTTTCCGTAGCTGTTAGCACATTCAAGATTCCATGTTGAAGCAATTGTTGTAGCGCAAGGCCATGCAGTTGTGTAAACACCACATTCTGGAGATATACGCATTCCTGCAGGACCATCTGCAGTCATAATATTTGGTACCTGGAAACCTGGATTGTTACCCATACCAAAAGTATTTCCAACACCTGTGTTTGGCTGTGCCCCAAGAATACAAGCCCAGTCTTCTTTGGAAAGTGTATTTACAAAGTCATCAAGAGAAATTTTTCCTTCAACAACGTTCATTAAAGTTGGACGAGGACTTTTCCATTGATCAAAAATATATGCACGAGGTTCGTAACGCACCTGAGGAGTAAGACCTTCTAGTTTTTCTGGAGTTTTGAATACTTCAGGACGTTCAAGTGGTTCATATTCTGAAGTTTTTAGTGTTTTGAAAGTTCCATCAGCAAGCATACGACGGCTAAGTTTTTTTGGAGCAATTTTTTCTGATAACTGAAGGATAACTTTGTTTTCTGATAAAACAAGAGATTTTACAGGAATAAGATTTACAGAAGAATTTCCAAAGAAGATTTTATATTCACCTTTTTCCATTACCCAGGCTGATTTTACAACAAAACCTTCATCATCATAACTTGCCATACTGCTTGTTTCAAAAGTCAATTCAAGAACACAGGATTCACTTGGTGCAAGTAGAGGAGTCTTTTTGAATGCAGCAAGTTCAACTGCAGCTTTTTCCATGAGGCCTTTAGGAGCAGAATAGTATACCTGAACAACCTCCTTTCCGCAGTAGTTACCTGTATTTGTTACACGCACTGTAATGCGGATTTCTTTTTCATTGATTTCTTCATTAAGGCTTTCAATCTTAAACGAAGTGTAGCTTAATCCAAATCCAAATGGATAATTTACCCGATCCATTTTTCCAGGAACTGTATTAAAATAGCGGTATCCTACAAAAATATCTTCTACATATTCAACGCGGTCATTAAAATCGTGGAAAGTGTCTGAAGAAGGGTAATCTGCCAGGTCTTTTGCAAAAGTATCTGTTAGTTTTCCACTAGGACTTTCTGTTCCACAGAAAATATCTGCTGCGGCACAGGCTCCTTCAAGTCCACCCTGACCAATATAAAGAACACTTTCAATCTGTGGATCGTCATTAAACCAGCAAGTATCTACAATGCCACCTACATTCAAAAGAACAATAATATGCTTGAAATATTTTTTGGCATTCTGAATCATAGCAGATTCTTCATTTGAAAGATAAAAATCACCTTTCTGGAAAACATCTTCACCAGCTTCGCCTAAAGAAGTTTCATTTTCCCATGGGTTTACTTCCATAGGCTCTGTGTGGATTTCTTTTCCTAAATCGCAGTAGCGGTCCCAGCCTTCACCTGAAAAACGGCAGATTGTAACAACAGCAGTATCAGTAAATTCAGCTGCAGCTTTCCATTGAGCCTCTGAAAGAGAAATTTCACGAGTCATACCAGGTGCTGTTCCGGCTTTGTGCTGTTTAGAAATTTCTTCTGCATAGAAATTATGCAGCCCAGAATAAAGCTGAATTTCTCCAGCATCTGATTTTTCAGAAAATGCTTCGTAAAGGGAGCGTACATATTTTGTAAAAACATCACCACTTCCACCGCCGCCTTTTATATATTCTTCTGAAGCTTTGCCAATAAGTACAATTTTGTTATTTACTGACTTTGCATTTACAGGAAGCAGACCTGTTTCATTTTTCAAAAGGATAATACCTTCACGTGCAATGCTTCTTGAAAGTTCAATATGTTCTTTTGAACATGAAATTCTTGTGCCATCATCTCCTAATGGAAGACATGGCTGATATTTATGGCGGAACCATTTGTTTTTCATAAATTTTCCTTCTGTGTGGCAAAAATTATAGACTCTTGCCAGAATAATATTATTTCTAAAAGAAGTATATTGGAGAAAATTTGTTTTTTCTATGGGTAAATTTTTCTTAATAGGCATAATTTTTATAAAATAAGCATTCCAGAAATTGTGATTCAAACAGTAATAAACCGCAATGTTTTCTATTAGTTGCTATAATTTTCAAATATTGATAGTATGATAAAACTTATCTCTTTTATTATTACAGGATGGAAAATATGGCTGAAGAAAAAGCTGTTCAAAAAGAAAATATCCTTGGAACTGAAAAAATTGGTAAACTTTTAGTAAAATTTGCAATACCTGGAATTATTTCCATGGTTGTTAATTCACTTTACAATATTATTGACCAGATTTTTATTGGTCAGGGAGTAGGTTATCTTGGTAATGGTGCTACTTCTGTAACATTCCCAATGGTAACTTTTGCCATGGCATTTTCACTTTTATTTGGTGATGGTGCAGCAGCTTATCTGAGCCTTAAATTAGGTGAAAAAAAAGAAGATGATGCTGCTAAAGGTTGTCTTGCAGGAATTACAGGTTTTATTGGTATTGGAATTATAATTACAATTATCTATTTAATTTTTATGGAACCTTTATGCCGCATGTTCGGTGCTTCTGATGCAATTCTTCCTTACGCAAAAGATTATGGTTATATCATTACTTTAGGACTTCCTTTCTGTGCTATTTGTGCCGGTGGTTCAAGTATTATTCGTGCAGATGGAAATCCTCGTTTTAACATGATTGGATTATTTCTTGGAACATTCATTAATCTGGTATGTGATCCACTTTTCATTTTTGTATTCCATTGGGGAGTAAAAGGAGCGGCTTTTGCTACAATTCTAGGACAGTTTGCCAATGCATTTTTAAATATGTACTACTTTGCCAGAAAAATGCGTTCTGTTGAATTGAATAGATTTATGTGGAAAAGATGTTCTAAATATCTTTCAAAAGTAACTAAACTTGGTATTTCAAGTTTTATTACCCAGATGTCTATGGTTGTAGCAATGGCAATAAGAAACAATATTTTGCTTACTTATGGTGCAAAATCAAAATACGGTCCAGATATTCCTCTTACAACTCTTGGAATTACAATGAAAACTTTTTCTATCATTATCAGTGTTGTAATCGGTCTTTCTGCAGGTGCTCAGCCTATTTTTGGATATAACTATGGTAGTGGAAAATATGACAGAGTAAAAAAGACTTATAAACTGGTAGCAATTCTTTCTACTATCATTTGTACTTGTGCTTTCCTTTTGGCACAACTTAAACCAATGGCAATTATCAGCATTTTTGGTTCGGAAAGTGATCTGTATAATGAATTTGCAATTAAATGTATGAGAATTTTCTTAATGCTCATTCCTACAGCAGGAATTCAGATTATGACAGGAATTTTCTTCCAGGCTTTAGGATATCCGCTTCAGGCTTCTATAATGTCACTTTCAAAGCAGATAATTTTTCAGATTCCGGTAACAATCATTTTACCAGTTTTTATGGGAATTGAAGGTGTTTTATGGGCTGGTCCAGTTTCTGATCTTCTGGCATTTGCTCTAACAATGATTTTACTGCTGATTTACTGGAAAAAGATGTTTTCCAGAAAATTACTGGATAAATAAAAACTTGTGTAAATACGACCGGTCAAACGGGTGGTTATGATTTTCAGAGGTTAATACAACCCCTGAATAAAGAAAGCCATAAGGTAGTTGAATCTAATCCTTATGGCTTTTTTTAGTCTTCTGAAACTATTGTAGCTGTTGCAAACATCCATATATCATCAGAATTTTTTATTTTAAAAAGATGCTGCATGAATCTGAATCGCTCTATTCTATCATGGATATTTCTTGAATAATGGAATACCCTGGTTGGTTCTTCCGGATCATAGGAAGCAAGAATATTTTCGCGTTTCATGTAGTGCAGATATTTTTCTCTATCTTTTTCAACAATAAATTTTGCAGCAAGGCTATCTACTGCTTCACTGTAATTAAAAGTAGGAATCTGAGTTTCCAGATGCCAGTCGCAGTTATTTGTGCCTTCTTTAAAAGTATCCTGTGTAATATTGATAATGAATGTATACAAACTGGATTTCAAATATTTAGATCTGATATTTCCAATATAATGTGTAACTAAATCTACAGGAACAGGTCCAATTTCTTTTTTTGGAAGATTATCAAGTTTTTCTTCAAATTGCTGCTGATTTATAGGCTTTGAATAGAAAAAACCTTGAATACTGTCGCATCCAGAATGATTTAAAAATACAACCTGATCTTCGTTTTCTACACCTTCAGCTGTAACGTGAATTCCCAGTTCCTTTGCAAGACTAATAGTGTGTTCAATTAATCGGTCTCCACCAAAATTTCCTATGTAATCTATAAGACTTTTATCAAGTTTTAAGGTATCAAAGTGCATTGAATTAATAGAAGCAAGAGAAGAGTAGCCTGAACCAAAGTCGTCCAAATGGAGAGAAAATCCTGACATGTAAAAACTGTCTGCCAGTTCTTGAATTTCATTGTTTGTAACTGCAGCTGATTCTGTAATTTCAATCGGAATATATTTTTTATCTATCCCAATTTGTTCTGCAATCTTCTTGTATCTTTGTACCAGGCCTGCATAATAAAGACTTGCTCTTGAAAGATTTATAGAAACTGGTACTATCGTTTTTCCAGCATCAAGCCATTTTTTTTGCTGAGTACATACTTTTCTGAAAATATATTCATCCAACGCGCGGATATTACCGTTTTTTTCAAAGATAGGAATAAACTTTCCAGGTTGAATAATACTTCCATCTTGTTTTACCCATCTGATTAAAGCTTCTGCACCAACTAATTCCTTTGTCATAGGCTTATACTTTGGCTGAAACCATAAAACAAATTCGTTTCTGGAAATGGCATCTTCAAAAGAATCTACTATTTGTTTTTCTTCAACAATTCTTAAAGTATCTGATTCCTTAAAGAATTCATAATTTGAATTTGTAAGATTTTTTGCAATATTTTTTGCAGCAACGGCTTCACTATAAGCTAATTCAATCTTCTTTCCAGGCTGCCATGTAGAAATGCCATAGTAAGGCTGCAGTAAAGGAACATCCAGATCATTTGAAAGTATGCTTAAAGCCATAGAAATACTTTTTAGTTTTCTTTCAATAACAGCTCGTTCTGTTGTAGGAAAAAATAAAACAAACTGATCAGCATTTATATGACCAACTTTTTCATAACCTTCAAGATTTAGAATTTCTTTTAGCAGTGCATGAATATTTTGTAAAACTTCATCACCTTTAGAAACTCCACAAATTGAGTTAATTACTTTAAAAGAATGTATATCAAAAGAAACGATTGAACCAGATTTTGCATTTTCTACAAGTCGTTTCTTAAAAATGACGTAGTTGAATCCTAAAGTTACAGGATCCTGATAAGCAACATATTCCAGTTCTCTTCTGTGAATTTCATCTTCTCGTGTTCTTGAGGCTGTATTGTCTTTTATAATTACTAAGGCACAGATTTCATCATATTCGTTTTTAGTAAGCAGAAATGAGATTGATGTATATATATCGGTATCGCTAAAAAGATCCTGAGTCCAGAATTCAACCATAAAATCTCTTTTATACGAATTATAACTGTCTATTAAAATGTTACGGATATTTCTATAAGGAAAATCTGTGGCTTTATGCTTCAGGGGAGTACTGTTTTCAATCCAGTTTATAAAAAAATCCGAGAATTTACATGGAATAGAGTAGCCAAGAAAATCCATCAGCGGAATTGGAGTTCCATCATCCCCTCTGATGAAAATATCTGTATTCAGAATATCTTGTGTAAGATTTACATCATAGAAAGTCAATGCATCTGAAACAATAGCATTTCTGTATTGAATCTCATAGTACAGCGCACGTTCCAATTGTTTTAGTGTTGATTCATTTTTTTCAAATGACAAAGCCATTGGTATTTTTAACTCCGATACTAATAGCATAACACAGAATTTTAAAAACACTAGCAAAAAAAGGAGATTTTCTCCTGATTTTTACAATTCGTTAGGTTCCAGCAGTTGAGTCGCAAAAACAATGTTAATAGGTTTTCCTTCAGAATCAGAATCTATGGCGATAAAAATGGCCTGTACATTTCCACTATATTTACTTACAAATTTACAGGAAATAGACTGCTTATTTTTCATACGTTCAGCTACTGTTGTCAAATCAGAGAATGTCAGAACACTTTCTTTATATTCATCTGTGGGACAGTCAGTCATAACGGCATGCATCTGTTCTGTGGCATTAGTTCTTTGATTTACAAATTTGCGCACTTCAATAGTGGAATTTAATTCTTCACATGTATTTTCTTTAAGATTAATTAGATGCATTGTATTATAAATTTTTGAGAGACTGATTAAATATTGAAGTTGTTTAGTTCGTTCATCTATATTTTTAAAAGAAAGTATAAATTCAGGATTATCTGCAAAAGGTTTTACCAGCTGACATTCAAAATATCGGATTTTGTTGTTTCTAAAAACACGATATTTGATTGAATAAGCTTTCTTTGTTGTAAAAATTTTCTTTATTTTTTCCAGAGTTGAAATTTCATCCAGTAATTCCCAATCTTTTTCGTAAACTTCATTTTGCTTGTAAATGTTAAAACACTGGTCATAGCCGTATTTTGAAAATGTTGCACCATATTTTTTCTTTGTTTCATTATTAAGATGATATATTCGCAAATTTCCTGTATTCAAATTTACAGAATAAACATCCTCATAAAATGAAGTCAGAGCATTTATTAAACTCAGATTTGATTTTTCACTAAACTTAAGTCTGTTTTTATTTCTTATTACCAGTTGAGCTATGTACAAAGACATAGTAAGGATTATAAAAATCATAAGAGTTATGGTTTTATCTGTAATTACGTGTAAAAAGGCTATAAAAGAACCAGATGGAATAATATGAATTGCATACCAGTCCGGATTATTGATGGCACATGCAGAACCTATGCTTGTTTTACCGTTTTTTAAGAACGAAAAAGACTTACTATCTTTTAATTCACACATTCTGATAAGTGTTTTTACAAAATCATCGTGTTCATAGTAAGGTAATGCAATGCCTATAGGAATAGAATCAGAATTTGAATAGATTACTCTGTATTCCCTGTCAATCAGAATGTTTATCATCTGGTGTTTAAAGAAATTAGATTCTAAAACCGGTGCTATTGTTTCTGAAATTGTAATATCTCCGGTAACTACACCCGCAAAAGACTCTTTTTTGTATACAGGTGCATAAAACTGTAAAATACTTTCATTTTGACCATCTTTAAAAAATTCCAGATTAAAACCTGCATTTCCTTTTATTGCATCTAAATAGGAATGATCATTATGAAAACCCAGAGGGCATAGGTCATCTTTATGATAAAAATGTATTTCCTTGAAGGGAGTTTTTTTATTGCGAACATCAACTACAGAATGATGTTCATTCATCTGTTCTTCAGTAATTAGCTTACCTTCCATAACAGCAGCAAGCTGAATGTTGTTCAAAGCGTAATTTACAGTTGTATTCACAGCCTGTGCACTATATTTAGAGCATTCTTCAACAATATAATATGACTGCTTTCTGAAGTAATTTTTAACAGAATAGGAATATATGAAAATACATGAAATAACTACAATAACACAGATTATTAAATAGGGTAGATTTGATTTAAATTTCACAATAACACTCCATAATATTTCGAATACATTTTAGCTTGTAAATAATTTTTTATCCATTTATTTATTTTGCAGGGCAAACGCATTATAAACAAATATTCGATTTTTTTGCTCCCAGTCACGGTTGCGTGATTCAAAACCGCGCAATAATGCGCTACACGCTTTTTGTGGTATAGAAACTATTGAACTGCCGCTTCGCAGCAGCCATAAAAAGAGTGTTTTTGAACCACGCCCCGCTCCTTCGCACCAACATTACGGAAAAGCGTT
>JALEPQ010000013.1 GCA_022768685.1 Spirochaetia bacterium | reverse complement strand
GTTTTAGTTGTAAAAACTTTATTTTGCCCGGTGCAGTTATCCTCCTTATCTGCAGCGGGCATCTATTTTTTTAGGGGGTCTGTCCCCGTTGTAATGGGGGCAATCTTCTTAAGGGGGTCTGTCCCCGCTGTATTTTTTTGAAATGCACCTGGCCCGAGAAATGAACAGGCTGCGTTAGCAGAGTACCGGAGCAGCTTTGCTGCGTAGTGTACCGCGCGTCAGCAAGCTGTGAATTGCGAGTAGGTAAGAAAATCTGGCCTGAAACTAAAAACTTAATAAACAGGGAAGCCCTCGATTGTAAAAAAGAGATTTACGTTTTTTTTACTTTTTGGCAAAACTTTGTTAAATAAAACAAAAAAATGATATTTTTCTCAGGTATTGGACTTACAATTGAATTATAAGAGAGAAGATATTGCGGAAACGCAAAAAAATTAAGAGGCACTTATGAAACTTAATCTTAAAAAAATTGCTTTTGGGACAATTGCATTTTTAATGGCTTCAAACATTTTTGCTCAGGGAACTCCATCTGCATATACAGATGCGGACCTTGTTTGGAAAGATGATTTTGATGGAAAAAAGTTAAACAAAAAAAACTGGAATTATGAAATTCACGAACCAGGCTGGGTAAATAATGAACTTCAGTCTTACGGAACTTCTACAAAAAATACTTATGTTAAAGATGGTTGTTTAGTTATTCAGCCAATTAAGAAAGAAAATCCTAATGGAACTGTTTCTTATACTTCTGGTCGTGTAAATACAATGGATAAACACACTTTTACTTATGGTCGTGTTGAAGCTCGCTTAAAGGTTCCAAAGGGACAGGGATATCTTCCTGCCTTCTGGATGATGCCTAATGATGAAAGTTTTTACGGTCAGTGGCCAAAATGTGGTGAAATAGACATCATGGAAGTTCTTGGACACGATACACCAACTGTTTATGGAACTTTACACTTTGGAGAACCTCATTCTTCTGCTCAAGGTTCATATACTCTTGAATCAGGAAACTTTGCTGATGAATTCCATGTTTTTGCTGTTGAATGGGAACCTGGAGAAATGCGTTTCTATTGTGATGATGTAAATTACAAAACAATTAATAACTGGTACACAAAACGTCAGGGATTTGGTGAAGTAACTTTCCCAGCTCCTTTTGATCAGCCTTTCTACATTATTTTCAACGTAGCTGTTGGCGGTGACTGGCCAGGATATCCAGATGAAACAACAACTTTTGGAGAAGAAGCTCAGATGGTTGTTGATTATGTAAAAGTTTATCAGAAAAAAGAATACAACGAAGATGTTGATAAGCCTGTAATTGAAGTTTCTGCTACTGCTGCTGATAGTTCTGGAAACTTGCTTAAAACTACAGATAAAGACTGGGGATTCCTCAATTTTAATGGTGGTGCTGCAAACTACAGCTACAAAAACGAAGTATTGGATATTTATCCAATTAAAGATGCTTCAGTTCTTCACGCTATTCAGGTTGTAAATGGTCCAATTGCCATGATTAAGGGTAGTATATATCGTTTATCATTTGATGCTTATGCTGATGAAGCTCGTACTATGATTGCTTGTATTTCAGCTCCTAATGCAGGTTGGGTACGTTACTTGCAGGATACAACTTGTAAATTAACTACAGAAAAACAGAAGTTTGTTTTTGATTTCAAAATGCTTGATAATAGTGATCCAACAGCTCGTCTTGAATTCAACTGTGGTAATCAGGGTTCTTTAGCTCCAATCCACATTTCAAATGTTCGTCTTGAAAAAACAGGTGAAATAGATCTTTCTGCAGCAGGTTTAAATCTTCTTCCTGATGGAAACATGATTTACAATGGTCAGTTCCAGGAAGGAAAAGGTCGTCTTGATAAATGGAAGATTGATAACAAAATTGATGCTCAAATTAAAGTTTCTAATGATAACGGACGTCGTGAACTTGAAGTAACAACTCCAGAAGGAATTGGTATCAGCTTTGGTGATGTTAATCTTAGTCAGGATGGTTTGACTTTGCCTGCAGGAAAACAGTATGTTCTTCGTTTTGATGCTTATGCTTCCAGAAACTGTAAAATGGGTGTAAGAATTGGAAACTGGAAAGAATTCCCTGCTCTTACAACTAAACCACAGCATTTTGAGTATATTTATTCAGCTCCAAAAACAAATGAATATATTCTTGAATTCCTGCTTGCTAATTCAGGTGCAACAGTTTATTTAGATAACGTTTCTTTCAAAGAAAACAGCTGTCTTTTGAATGGTGAGTTTGATAGCGGAATGGCAGCCTGGGAATTATATTCTCATCAGAATGCAGATGTTTCTGCGGAGGTTGTTGAAACTGAATCTGGAAAAGAAGCAGCTATCACAATCAACAAAACTGGTAACATGGACTGGATGATTCAGCTTAAACAGAACAATATTGTTCTTGAAAAAGGAAAAAAATATCATGTCAGCTTAAAGGCAAAATCTGATAAAGCAAGAACAATTATGTGGGCATTACAGCGTGATGGTTCTAAAGATGATAACTGGATTCCATATTCAGATACAATCAGATTTAATGTTACACCAGAATTCCAGACTTTTGAAAAAACATTCACAATGGAAAATGCTACAGATGAACATGTAATCTTTACAATTTCTATGGGTGCAGTTTCAGACAAGCAGATAAAAGAAACTCATACTGTTGTAATTGATTCAGTTGTAGTTGAAGAAGTAAAAGAATAAAAAACGTGCCTAAGGTAAGTGAAAACTTGCTTCTGGCAAAAAAATTAATATGCGGAAGGGAGGCTGAATCAGTTTTTCTTTCGCATTTTTTTTAATCAAATTCGGAGATGAAATGAAACGTTGTAAATTATTTTTTTTAATAAGTTTAATTTCTGTTACATTTATTTTTGCTAGTTGTGAGATTAATGGTGCTGCAACTCCTGATAGTGGTAAAAATGAACAGAATTCTTCTCAAA
>JALEPQ010000184.1 GCA_022768685.1 Spirochaetia bacterium | reverse complement strand
ACGCAACCGTGACTGGGAGCCAAAAAATCGGATTTTTGTTTATAATGCGTTTGCCCTACGAATGTTAGTTATCAGGAATATTAAATTAGTTTATAAGTTTGGTTAAAGCTTCATTCAGTTTTTTTACAGAAGAATCATTTGGATTAATTGCAACAACCTGCCTTAAATAATACTGAGCCTTTCTGTAATCCTGTTTGCCATAATAAATTTCATACAGACGAAGCAGAGAATCTGAATTACGAGGATTTGAAATTAGAGATGAACGCAAATCTGCTAAAACTTTATCTTCGGAAAATTGCAGATAACTGCGTCTGTAATAAAGATAGCTTTTCATCTTAGGAGAAGATGTTTCTATTAATGAATCTATATATTTTACAACAGCATCTCTGTTTCCTGTGTGTGTATATGCAAGAACATAAGCCATAAGAAGCTGCTCATCTTCAGGATTTTTCTCATGCTGCTTTTTAGAAAATTCATAAGCCTCTGAATATTTTTGAAGCTGAGTACAGATCAGAACATGGTTGTATACAGAATTTGAATCTACATTTGAGCTTTCAATCAGTTTTTTACTGATTTCATACGCATCTTTCCAGTTTTCCCGCTGAACTAAACCTGCCAGAGCATAAGACAATGCTATTTCATTACCAGGATTTTTTTCCAGAACTTTTGCAGCAAGATCATCTGCATACTGTCCTGCTACAGGAGAATCTGTAATTGAAGAAATTCTTGCAGCAAGCATCAAAGCATCTATGCTGTCTGGATACAACTGAAGTGCCTTTTCTACAGTTTCAGTTGCTGCAGTCATGTTTTTACTCCAGTCAAGCTGTACTCTGGCACGCAAAATCAAATAATCATGAGAAGAAGATTCCTGACGTGCATACATATCCAGAAGGTATACAGCGTGAATATAATCATTTTTTTCAACAAGAATTTTTGCTCTGAAAAGCACAAATTCCAGCTCTGTAGGATTTTGCTGCAGAACACGACCTACATAAGCTTCTGCCTTTTCAAGTTCACGATTTTCAAAGGCAATATAAGCTTTCTGTTTTATAACATCCAAATCATTTTCATTAGAAACGGCAGAAATAACTTCAGCAGCAGTCTTAGTATCACCAGCTGTTCTTAAAGCTTTTGAATAGGCTAGTGCAATTTCTTTTGAATTATTAGTTGATTCATAAGCTTTTTTGTAAAATAAAACAGCCCCGGATATATTACTCTGCTTTTCTAAAAGAACCCCCATTAAATAATTGGCAACCACTGAAGAGGAATTTCTGTTAAGAGCTGCTTCAAGTGCATTTTTACATTGAGAAGACAAGGATAAATCAAAAGAAGGTGAAACAACCAGCAATGCAGGCAACAATGTTGTAAGAAAATCTTCATTTCCAGTGCTTGAATCAAAAACACCCTTTTCTACAGAATTCAATGCTCCTACATAAGGATTATCATCTGCTACATCAAAAACTTCCCAGGTAATTTTTTCCGAAGGCCAGACTTTAGCCATGATTTTTGAAGCTACATATATAAGGACTTTTTCGTTAGCTTCATACTCAGATTCATTTTTTCGGATTTTTGACATTGCAAGACGCAGTGACTCTGGAGAACCATTTTCAACTCCTGCAAGAATTTCTGGCTCAACCTTATAAAAATAAGTACGCTTTTGCATAGGAAGCATAATTGTTTCCTCTTCAGGTGTTTCTGCTGCATTCAATTGCAGATCTTCAGAATTATCATAAGTAGCAGTTACCTGTCCTCCACCCTTTTTAGAATCAGTTTTCTTTTTTTTAGGTGCAGAAAATACTGATTCGGTAAAACAGAATGCTACCAGAGAGAAAATCAAAATGTCTTTAGAAAATCTACTCTTCATCATCAAATTCTTTAAATGGAATTTCATCCTCTTCAAAAACATCGTCTTCATCTTCAATGATGAATTTCTTATTTTTATTCTGCATTTTTAAAAGTATAAACATTAAAACCGCAATGGAAATAAGTAAGATTGGACCAAAAATCATGGAAGCTTCCGCAAAAGACATTGGAATAATCTTAAATGAAAATAAAGAATACCAGATTCCAAGTCCTATTAAAGCTGCCGATGGAAAAACAAATCCTAATTTCATCTTCCTATATTTGTAAAAACCTGATCCCAGTAAAGCAAAGGCAGAAAGTTCTACGTAAACAGGCCACCACTGATAAATTGTTAATGGAAGCCACTTGTTAAAAATAAATGTAAAAACACCCCAGAGAAACAAAATAACACCTGTATAAAACTGATAGAACCTATTTTGTCTGCCAAATGAAAATGCCATTACAGCATTTCCCATAATAATCTGAAAAAGAAGTATTGTATCTAAAGCATCATCAAAACGTTGTCCAGGAAAACAAAAGACAGTTATTGTAACAAGAGTAAAAAGAATAGAACCAAGAACAATCAGAACATCCAAAAATTTATATCTGTCCATTTTTTTCTGCATTTTTATGGCCCCCAAAAGAAAAATAGAGAACTCTACCCCCTAGTTTAATCTTTAAAATAATACATTCAAAACCCAATCTTTACAATAACATTTCACTATGCTAAATTTAGGCAGTATGAAGAATAACGTTATTTTATTTCTGCTTTTAGGTGCAATTTCTTTTTCATTCTTATCGTGTAAAACTTCAAAAAATTCTAATATTGATTCCTCAATTTTTCAGATACAGGCAGATTTACAGGAAATTCTTAATACCCGGGACTTAAATTCCCAGCAAAGATACACAACTATAAATCAGATGGCAAACAATCTTCTTGCGGTAAAAGACTATCAGGGTGTAATCCTCTTTTTAACAGACTGGGTGGAATCAAATCCTGACGATATGTACAATTCATACTGGCTTTTAATGATTGCTTATGCATATCTTTCCATAGACTCTGAACCAGTAGCAGAATATTATTTTGACCGCATTTTACAGCAATGTTCAGATCTTCTTGTAAAAGGAAAATCAATTCATTTTATGTGTCTGCAGAATCTCATTCAGATCAGTAAAACTCCAGCTCATAAAATCAACTATTTTAATGAACTTATAAACAGATTTCCTCAGGATGTAAACACAACTG
Organism: Spirochaetia bacterium; assembly: GCA_022768685.1. Classification (GTDB taxonomy): domain Bacteria; phylum Spirochaetota; class Spirochaetia; order Treponematales; family Treponemataceae; genus Treponema_D. Next base: position 3,870 of record JALEPQ010000184.1, on the reverse strand, counting down.
AACTTTATTTACGTCTTGCAATAGAATATCAGAACGACAGCCAATGGGATGCTGCATTAAAAACATACGCCCTGTTCCTGGAACAACCTGATGCTACCACAATTCAGATTCCAGGTGAACCAGATGCTTACAAAAATGCCAGACACTTTGTAGACTTTAACAATTCTTCAAAAGACTGGACATTTGAAAGCCTTTCTGAACTAGAAAAAGCAGTAAAAAAAGCTATCAGAAATTATGACTGGCGTTCACTTGATAAATACAAAGCCAAAGTTAATTTCTTTTCTATGTCCTGGAGACAGGATGAAATGGATGCAAATTCCCAGGAAGAATTCTCTATGCGCAGTTACATGGCTGGTAACAGAATCAGATTCAGCGATAAACTTGATGAAGATTCAAATCCTAATGAAGCTTATTTAAGAACCTGGGGATGGAGTACTTACGTTCCTGTATGGTATCTGTATTTTAGAAAAATAAACTATCCGATTGATCCTGATATTCACGGAAACTGGGAATGGGCAGGAATCTACATGGGTAACAAACTCTAACCTCACATGAAAAATCTCTTGAAAAAAAGAATTCTGCTTTTTTCTCTATTTATACTTGCATTTCCTTCTTTTTCAGAAAATTTGCCAGCTGAAAATAAACCACAGGAACATTCTGATATACCACTTGTGTCCGTTCCGGATTCATCCCGTCCTGAAGTAGATAGATTCAGACAACAGTATATGCAGCCAAAGTGGATAAAACTATTAGGAGAATATCTGGAAACAGCCTTACCTTACAGACTCTATGTGCGTAAGGAACTTAAGGAAAAAAATCTGCCTTTTTATCTGGAATATCTTCCTGTTGTTGAGTCTAATTATAATCCCAGGGCAAAATCCAGATCAGGAGCTTTGGGAATGTGGCAATTTATGGAAAATTCTGTATATCCATTTTTAACTCTTAATGAATATGTAGATGAACGCCTTGACCCCTGGAAATCTACAGATGCGGCCCTAAAAAAATTAAGAGACAATTACAATATTTTTGGTGACTGGAACCTTGCAATTGGAGCTTACAACTGCGGAGCTGGAGCTATGGCAAAGGCATTGAAAAAATCATCAAAAAAAGATTACTGGCATTTATGCGAAAATAATCTTCTTTCCAGGCAGACTTCAGATTACGTTCCTAAACTGCTGGCAATAGCAGATCTTGTAGAAAACTGCGAAGCTTACGGGGTTTCTCTGCCTAAACACCATGATGAATATGAACTTCTGGAAATTGAAAAACAGGCAGCTTTTGATTATATAACTGTAGAAGCTGCCTATTCCATAAAACAACTTGCACAGGAAATGCGAATTGATTCAGATGAACTTATCAGGTTGAATCCTTCCTATATAAAAGGATTTACATTGCCAGAAGGAAAATCTGAAATAAGATTACCACTAGGAATGGCTCAATCTGCAAAAGATGCATTAAGTTCCATAGAACCTATAGATTTACCCTTTAAATACACAGTAAAAAAAGGCGATTCTTTATGGTCCATTTCCAGAACTTATGGAGTTTCCGTAAAATCACTTTGCGAAATAAATGATATTTCAGAAAATGCCATATTACGAATTGGAAAAATTCTTTATATTCCCTCAAAATAATCCGATACTCACAGAAGAACCCCTGTATCTGGTTCTTAGTTTTTATTTCAGGATTTTTTTATGAAGAAATTTTTATTGTTTTCAGGATTACTTTTACTGGCACAAAACTTATTTTGCGAACCTGTTTTGGAAAGTCAAAGTAAAGTAAACTGGCTTACCAAAGATTTTATCAGTGAAATTTCATACGATACAGTAAAAGCAAATCTTCAAATGCCATCAGGAAAAAAATCAGCTTCAAATCAAATAAAAACAAAAATGCCTCAATTAATACAGCAGCCTTTGCTTTCTCTTTTTTCAGATTCAGGAACAACACTGGCAGATTTAGTTGTAAATGATGAACTTACATTTGATCAGATAAATCACTTTATTATGGGCGGTTACAAAACACCTGATGTATTTGCAAAAGACCTTATTACTTTAAATACTACAAATACTACAAATTTAAATAACATTGAAAAAATGCTTGTAAAACACAGAAACGCATACACTCCTGAAGCCCCAATTGAGGATGTGTATTCACGTGCATATAGCGGAATTATTATAGATGCCCGTGGAAAACTTCAGGTTCATGGGGAATATGTAAAAAGTGAAACTTACCCATGTCTCTTTCCAGAAATCTGGGATGAAAAAATGAACATCGTACTTGAAAAAAATATGGTAAAACCTGAAGTAATCAGAGAAAAAGGTGAAATTGGTTATCATTATTCAGATGATATGAATTCATATTCAGAAAGAATCGGTGCTGATCCCCTTTATATAAAGGCTACTCAAGTTTACGGACGACATCGTTGCGACCCTGTTATTTCCAAAGAGGATTCTTTAAAAATTCTGTCAGTACCAGAAAATGTGAAACTCATTCAAGATGGAAAAGTAATTATCCTTCTTGATAAAGAAAATCTTATTTACAATATTGCAACTGCTGAAAAAGATAATTCTTACTATGTAAACTACGGCAAAGTAAAACAATACATTTATGAAAACAAAGTTCCAGAAATTGAAGTTTCAGATTCTATTGATGGTATCCGTTTTTCAGTGGATTTAAAATTCTATCCTGATTCAGAAGAACTTTTACCATCAGAAAAGGCTCGTATAGAAACAATAGCTTCTCTTTTGCGTGATATTCTTGCTGATAATTCATATACAGTAATTGTAGAAGGACACACTGCTGATGTAGGAAAACCAGTAGGTCAGCTGAATCTTTCAATAGAAAGAACTAGAACTGTTATGAATGCACTTGTAGCTGAAGGACTTGAAAAATCACTGTTCTCTTACAAAGGATATGGAGGAACAATGCCAGTAGCCTCTAATGACACAGAAGCTGGCCGTGCAGAAAACCGCCGTGTAGAAATAACAGCCAGACCAAAAGCAACATACATCCAGCGGGACTGGTAATGGATTGCGCGTAAAGGAAGTTTTTAAATTTAAAGGCACGTTGCGCAATCCTCCAGTTTTGTAGAACAAAACTGGTATAGGGCGCTTTTCAATTGTTAAATGCGCATATAGGCAAATTTTAAATTTTAAGGCACATTGTGCAATCCTCCAGTTTTGTAAAAACAAAACTGGTTTAGGGCGCTTTTCAATTGTTAATTGCACATATAGGCAACTTTTAAACTTTAAGGCACATTGTGCAATCCTCCAGTTTTGTAAACAAAACTGGTATAGGCTGCTTTTAATTTTTTAAATGCGCATAAAGGCAACTTTTAAATTTTAAGGCACGTTGTGCAATCCTCCAGTTTTGTAAACAAAACTGGTATAGGGCGCTTTTCAATTGTTAATTGCGCGTAATGGATAGTATCGCAATCAAAGAAAATAATCTCTTAAAAGGAGATGTTATTACACTAGATGAGTCCAGATTTGATTTATCGAAATACAAGAAATTAAATTTTATGGAGCATTTTTTTTATTCTTTTAGAAAAGCATATCAATAATCTGTTTTGCAATAGATTGATTGACAAGAATTAAGTATATGCCACAATACATTTAACATTTAAGTTAAATGTTAAATGTATTGTGGATTAATTATGAATATACAAAGAGTTATGAAAGCAATATCAGATTCAAGGCGAAGAGAAATTTTATGCTTACTTAAAACGAAAAACCTTTCAGCTGGAGAAATTGCTTCAAATTTTGATATTTCTTCTGCAGCAATTTCTAGGCATTTATCCGTTTTGCAAGATGCTCAATTAGTAGAAGCACAAAGAAATGGAAAAAATATTATTTATTCACTTAACATATCATT
>JALEPQ010000181.1 GCA_022768685.1 Spirochaetia bacterium | reverse complement strand
GGTGCTATGACTGTAGTTGGTGGTGGTGATTCTGTTGCTGCTGTAAACAAATTCAACTTAGCAGACAAAATGAGCCACGTTTCAACAGGTGGTGGTGCTTCCCTCGAATTCCTCGAAGGAAAAACATTACCAGGAATTGCTATTTTGGCTACAAAGTAGAGTGCACCGGTTGCGACCTATTTTAGTAACTTGAAATTATTTTTGTAAAATAAAACCTTTTCTTTCAGTTTTTTTATTGTAAGAAAAGGTTTTTCTTTTTTTACACTTTAAAAATCTTAAAAAATTGATAAGATAAGTTTTATGAAAAAAACGGTTTTCTATTTGTATTTTACAATTTTTGTATCTTTTTTAACTTCATGTAATTTCTGGCGGGAAGCTGATTTTGTAATAAGAAGAAACCGTACTCATCTGGATTTAGAAAAACCTGAAAAAGAACTTGTCAGATCAGATCAGGAAGTAAATTTTCAGAATAAATGGTATATATTTAAAAACGATGGAGATATTGATTTTTCTGAAGGAGATACAGTTACTTTTTCTTTAAAAGGAACTCCCGAACAAGATATTCCGGGAATTTCAGCATATCTTGTGGAATATAAAGATCCCCAATTTTCTTCTAAATCCGAAAAAATTAAATTATCAAAAGATCCGGAATATAAGAAACAGCAGAGTGAATATATTCCTGTTTCTGATGAACAGCTTCTTTTTGAAAGTGCTGCTGCAGATGTGAAATTTAATGTTAAAAAGACTTTTACTTTTTCCCAGAATTTAGTAGATAATACCCAGATATTCTGGCTTCTGTATGTTAATGAATCTGCTTTACCTGAAAATTATTTTAATTATTATGACAACGAACTGGAAGAAGCAAAAAAATTAGCACAGGAAGATGCTAAGTTAAAAGCTGAAAGACGTAATAAAAAAGAAAAACTTTCTGAAGATGATGAAAATTATCATAAACCAGAAGATTTTGAAGAAAACTGCTACAAGGAACGTGTAAAAAATCTTGGAGCAAAAAGAATCATAATTAACGATGTTGAATTAAAAATTGAAATAATGAATAAATAAATCTTTGTTGTATATCAAATTGAAATTCATTAATATTAATGTATAAAAATCATAAGGAGTCTTAAATGGCACGTACACATTATATTGCTGGAAACTGGAAAATGAACACTTCTAAAGCAGAAGCTGTTGCATTAGCAAAAGATTTAGTAGAACAGTTAAAAGGTAAAACAAATAAGTTTATGATTGGTGTTCCTTTTGTATATCTTGATGCAGTTGCTCAGGTAGTAAAAGGTTCAAACATCATTTTGGCAGCTCAGGATTGTGCTGCAACAGATAACGGAGCTCACACTGGTGAAGTTTCTACAACTATGCTTAAAGATATCGGTTGTCAGTGTGTAATTCTTGGTCACTCAGAACGCCGCCACGAAATTGGGGAATCAGATGAATTAATCAACAAAAAAGTTCGTAAGGCTCTTAATGACGGTCTTGAAGTAGATCTTTGTATTGGTGAACTTCTTGCTGAACGTGAAGCTGGTGAAGCTGAACAGGTTTGTGCCTTCCAGCTTTCTGCAGGTCTTGCTGGTGTTACAGCAGAACAGATGAAAAATGTAACAATCGCTTATGAACCAGTTTGGGCTATTGGTACAGGTAAAACTGCTACTCCAGAAGATGCTCAGGCTATTCACAAGTTTATCCGTGGTTATATTGCAAAACTTTATGATCAGAAAGTTGCTGATGAAGTAATCATTCAGTACGGTGGATCTATGAAAGCTTCTAATGCCCCAGAATTATTGGCTCAGCCAGATATTGATGGTGGTTTGATTGGTGGAGCTTCTTTGAAAGCTGAAACTTTCGTTCCTATTTGTGAATGCTAAAAAAAATAATTCGCAATGCATAATTCGCAATGCGCAATTAAAAATTTAATTTATGATTAAAAGGCTCCTTTAAAAGGTTTTACTCTTTGCAAGGTGCCTTTTTTTTTGCCCAAAATTCCCCATCCCTCATACCTCATACCTCTTACATCATACCTCATTCCTCATTAAATTAAGGTAGACAAAAAATCAGTTTTTATTTATTATTGAAAAACATTTAAATTGATTAAAAATTTTGGAGAAAATAAATGAATACAGTTGGTATTGTTCTTTTAGTATTTTTTGTAATCGTATGTGTATTACTTGTACTTTTAGTAGCTATTCAGGATGATGGTGAATCAGGAATGGGTGGTCTTTTAGGTGGTCGTGGAACTGCAGCTTTTGGTGCTCATTCAGCTAGTGTACTTACAAAAACTACTTTTGTTTTAGTAATTTTGTTTTTTGCTTTAGCATTAGGTCTTGCAATCGTAAACAAGAAACCAAAATTAGAAAAAGACTTGGCTCCAGTTTCAACAGAAGTTACTGCAGAAGAATCTGCTGCAGAAGCTCCTGCTCAGTGGTGGTCTACAGAATCAACTGATGCTGAATAATTAAGAGTCTTTAATATCAGTTTAGGGTGATTATATGATAAGCAAAATAATTACAGCTGCTGATATAAAAATTAATCTGGAAAGTACGGAAAGAGAAGAGTGTTTTGCAGAACTTCTTGAAGTGATATATGCAAAGCATCCTTCTCTTAATCGTTTTGAGGCACTTTCCGCTCTGGAACTTAGAGAAGAAAAAGTAAGTACTGCAGCTTTCCCTTTTGTAGCTGTACCTCACGCAATCTGCAAATCTCTGGATAAAACTGCTATTTCTATTGGCATTACTAAAAAAGGTATTGAGTTTGAATCAGCAGATGTATTAAGCAAGGAAAATCCAAAAGTAAATATAATTTTTGAAATCCTCTTTGAAGAAAATGATACTCAGGGTCATCTTCAAGTTTTGTGTGATATTCTCCGTCTTGTAAGCAATCCTGATTTTGTATCTAAAATGATAAAAGCTGAAACTCCGGCACAGGTCTTTGATGTAATTGCCAGTTTTGAAAAATAATAAAAATTTAAATATCATTTTACTTATTCTGTGTTAAAATATATCATTGATTAATCAGTGTTTTTTGTAACTTTTGTGGAACACCGATGATTAGCAGGAGAAGTTATAAATGGCAGATACTAATCCAGAATTAGATGCAATCAAATATCTTATTAAAGTTGAAAGCAAAGCAAACGAAATGGTAAAAGATGCCAGTGATGAGGCAGAAAAGCGCCTTGCTGAAGCTAGAACTGCATATAATAATTTATACAAAGAAAAATACGAAGAAGCTTTAGTTGTTCTGAATGAAAAGTTCGCTGAAAAAATTCAGGAAATTAAAGCTGCACATGATAAAGAAATAGAAGATTTTAAGGTTTCTCTTGAAAATAAAAGTCAGAACACAGCTGCTTTTAATAAGTTACTTGATAAACTGCTTTTTGAGTAATGTAATTGGAGTTTATTATGGATAAGTCGGGAGCAGGATCTTTTATTTATGCAAAAGCCAGTGGAATAATAGGAAAATCTTTTGTTGGACCACGGACTAAATATCTCTTTGAACAAAAATCTCTCAGTGATTTATGGACTCTTTTATTTCATACTCCTGTGCCATTAATGCCGGAGGCTCTTCTTGCAGAAGAAATTGAAAAACAGGCGTTCAAAAGATTTGTTTCTACCTATGCATATTTTGTAGGACTTTACTCGAATCCTTCTTCCATTTTGACTGATCAGCTTTTAATTTATGAAGCTGAAAATTTGAAGGAAATTGGAGCCGCATTATGCAGTGGGGAAACAAAATGCCCTTCGCTGATTGAAATAGGGAAATTACAAAGTCTTCATGTAGAGTGCTGGCCTGAAATTCAGAAAATTACAAAAGATACAACTTTCAGCTGGTATAATCACATTCCTGCTGTTCACGAACAGCAAAAAATGGAATATAAAATAGATCTTCAGGTTCTTCGCCAGTTATGGAAATCACTTAACAAGTTGACTGGTGAAAACAGAGAGGTTTTATATGAACTTTTCAAAGAAGAATACATAATCAGCAACATAATCTGGGCACTTAGACTTAAAGTTCATTACCAGTACAAAAGTGAACAGATAATTCCAAATCTTATGTATGTAACAGATGATATGGGAATAGATGATCCAATTGCAGCTCCTGCAATAAAAATAATTGATTATCCTGTTGATGAGTATGAAGCCTGGGAAAAATGGCATTATAAAGATTTGTTAAATCCTCATACCCCTGGTGAAATCTGGAATGTTGATCCTGGCTGGATTGAAAGAATGAGTAGAATGAAGTTTAGTAAAAATGCACTTCATATTTTTCATCAGCATCCTATGACAGAAGCTTCCCTAATAGGTTGGTTTAAAGTAAAAAGTACTGAACTTAGTTATATAAGAACGGCTGTAGAAAGTATCAGATTATGCATCAATGCAAATGAAGCAATGGATGCCATTGGTATTTATACAGGAGCGAGGTAGTTAAAAATGGCAAAAACAACAGAGATGAGTTTAATAGAGCTCATGGTATTGAAACAGGATATTTCTTCTGTAGTAGAGTACATTGGTAAAAAAGGCTCTTTTCAGTTTCAAAATAAGGAAAGTGGAGAAAAACCAGATTCTAATCTTGATGCTGACCGTGAAATTTTTAATCAACTTGAAAAGGTAAGAGAAAATCTTGAAGTCAGAATAGAGAATCTTGATCTTTCAAATTATAAAGCTCCTTCGGATACTGATCGTGATGCGGCTGCAAGATTTATAGAAAAATATAATGAACTTCAGCAGAGTATTATTGATGCAAAAGAAGCTGGAGATAAAATTAATGATACTTACAATGAAGTAAAGGCTTTTGCGAATCTTCAGGTTTCATATTCTGAACTGGAAAATCTTTCTTTTATCTCGCTTAAAATTGGAAAAATTGATCCTAAGGATTTTGAAAATCTAAGGGATTCTGTGGAATCAAATGCAACCGTCATTCCTTTAGGTGAAGATAAATCTCGTATACTGGTAGCATCTTCAAAAAAAGGAAGATTTGCACTGGAAACAGTTTTAAAAGAATATGATTTTGTACCTGTTGAAATCCCTGCAGATTTTAAGGGTGTTCCATCAGATATGCTGGAAAGTATTAATCAGCAGAAAATTGATTCTGATGCCAGACTTCAACTTCTTGCCAAAGAAAAAGAAAATTTTGCAGAAACACATAAACAGATTCTTCTTGATTTATTGGGCTGTTTTGCAATTGGAATACAGATTTCTGATGTAATAAGTAATCTGGAATCAACAGAACTGGTATATAGAATTACAGGCTGGATTCCAAAATCAGAAACTGAAAGTTATATGGGGGATTTAGATGAACTTACTTCTGGACGACTTTCCTTCCGCGAATATGAACCTCTTGAAGTGCCTTCAGTTCTTTCTGGAAAAGAGCAGGTTCCTGTAAAACTTGAACACAAAAAAGTTGTAAAAAGTTTTGAAAGAATGATTTTTGCTTATGGATCTCCTCTATATGGAACTATTGATCCAACTCCATTTGTAGCTGTTTTTTTTACAGTCCTCTTTGGAATTATGTTTGGAGATTTAGGTCAGGGACTTGTTTTTGTTCTTGCTGGAATTTTAATGGCAGCAAATGTCATTAAGGTTGGCGGATGGAATAAATTTGCTCCAGTCTTTATTTGTATTGGTGTTTCAAGTTCAATTATGGGACTTCTTACAGGTGAATTCTTTAGTAATGAAACATTGCTGGAACCATTTGCAGAATGGATCACAGGTTTGTTTGGAAATCCTCATGCTCCTATTCTGAAAATGATGCCGTCTTCTGATCCTAATTCATTAAAGACTATGTTTGGTGTGTTTGGCGTTGCAGTTGGTGTTGGATTTATTATTAATTCCATAGGAATGATTATTAATATTATTAATAATTTTATACTAAAAAAATACAGTGAAGCATTATTTGGAAAAAATGGAATTGCCGGTCTTCTATTTTTCTGGTATGTAGTTGGTCTTGTTATTTCAATTGTAGTTTTTCATCATAAAATTGCAGTTTATGACTGGATTATTCTTGGGGTAACTTTGTTCTTCTCTGCTTTTGCGGCTCCTTTTGAAAATCTGATTGACGGAAAAAGACCAGTTCTGGAAAATGGATTTGGAACATATCTTATTTCAAGTATAGTTGAGGTAATTGAAGTAATTTCAGGTTTCCTTAGTAATACTGTGAGCTTTGTCCGAGTTGGTGCCTTTGCACTTTCTCATGCTGTTCTTGATTATGTTGTTTACATTCTTACAGCTATGGTTGGCGGAGAAAAAAGTATTTTTGGTATTCTGATTTTAATAATTGGAAATGTAATTATTATTGTTCTGGAAGGAATGATTGTAGCGATTCAGGTAATTCGATTACAGTATTATGAGTTCTTCAGTAAGTTCTTCCATCATACAGGTAGAGAATTTAAACCATTTAAGTTTGAATATAATAAATAGAAATAAAGAGGTAGTTTTATGAAAAAAAGACTTTTAGCTGTTTTAGCTGTTTTTGCTTGTTTTACAGCTGCTATTTTTGCTCAGGATGCTGAAGCTGCAGAGACAGCAGAAAAAGTTGCATCAAATGCTGCTGCAATTAAATATATTGCTGCTGCGATTGCTGTTGGTTTAGCATGTTTTGCTGGTGGTATGGCTGTTGGAAAAATTGGTTCTGCTGCTATGGGTGCAATGAGTGAAAATCCAGAACTTTCAGGAAAAGCACTGCCATTCGTAGGTCTTGCTGAAGGTATTTGTCTTTGGGGAATGCTTGTTGGTGTTCTAATTTTAATTCTGTAAATAAATGGAATTTTACATAATTGGTGAGCGGGAGCTCGTCTTGGCTTTCAAACTGGTTGGCGTTGAAGGAACAATTGCAACTTCAAGAAGCGAAGTGCTTGAAGCTTTTAATAAAGTTACAGGTCATTCTGAATTAAGCAGTCTTTCTTCGGATGAACTTCCAAAAGTGTTGATACTTACGGAATCTGCTGCTGCCCAGATTGAAAGTGAAGAAATTGAATGGCAAAAAAAAGGAAAATTTCCTCTGATTGTAGAAATTCCCGGATTAAACGGGCATTTAGAAGGTAAAAAGTCTTTATCAGATGCAATCAGGGAAGCTATTGGAGTGCAGATTTAAATGCAGGAATTACGTTCTACAGCAATATTAAATAATGAGATTCTGGAAGATGCTCGAAAAAAAGCAGAAAAAATATTAAAAAAAGCTGATGCAGAATGTCAGCAACTTCTTGATTCTGTTACTCAAAATGTTGATAAAGCAATATCAGAAAAGCAGATTTTTCTTGATAAAAAAATTGAATTATTTGCAAAAGATGAAAATGCATCTCTTCCATTGGAAAAACAGCGTTTTGAAGTTTCTTTTATTCAGAAAGCAATCTGCAACAATATTAACGATTATTTAAAATCTCTTACTCAGGAAAAACGCATTGAACTTGTAATGAAGCAGTTTGATGAAAATATATTAAAAACAAAAAAAGTAAAAGCTTTTGTTTATGGTTTTGATATGGAAGAAGTAAAAAAGCAGTTGTCTAAACGACTTGGAACAAATCTTCTTTCCTGTGAGAAAACTATTTTTGGAAAGCTGGTTATTGAAGATGATTTTGGTCTGGAAATTAAGGAAGGTATTATTCTTGAAACAGAAGATATGAATTTCAGATGCAGACTTACAATCAGCGAAATAATAAGTAAAATTTTGGATAATGACAGAATAGAACTTGCAAATACTCTGTTCGGAGAAAAAATATGATTGAAGGAAAAATCACCAGAATTTCAGGACCAATTGTTTATGCAGAAGGTTTAGACGGATGTGGTCTTTATGATGTTGTTGATGTTGGTGAAAAAAAATTAATCGGCGAAATTATCCGTCAGAATAAAGGAAATGCCACAATTCAGGTATATGAGGAAGATACAGGTATGCACATTGGTGAAAAAGTTGTGTGTACACAGCGTCCGCTTTCACTTCGCTTAGGACCTGGTCTGGTAGGAAATATTTATGATGGTATTCAGCGTCCTCTTCAAAATATGTTTGAAAATTCTGGAGCATTTTTACTTCCAGGAGAACGAACTGAACCACTTGATGTAGAAAAAAAATGGTCTTTTGTTGCTGCTGAAGGTGTAAAAGAAGGAATTCAGATAAAACCAGGATTTGTGCTTGGTACTGTAAAAGAAACTGACTCAATTACAGAAAAAATTATGGTATCACCAGAAATAAAGGGCCGAACATTAAAAAGTTTTAAGGGGTCTGGTGAATATACTGTAAACGATGTAATTGGCGTTACAGAATTTGATGAAGAAATACAGCTTGCTCAGTATTGGCCTGTTAGAGTTCCTCGTCCATATTTGCAGAAACTTGGTGTTACAGAACCTCTTGTAACAGGACAGCGAGTAATTGATATTTTCTTTCCATTATCAAAAGGTGGAACTGCGGCTATTCCTGGTGGATTTGGAACTGGAAAAACAATGACTCAGCATGCTATTGCAAAATGGTGTGATGCAGATTTGATTGTATACATTGGTTGTGGTGAACGTGGAAATGAAATGACAGAAGTTCTTTCAGAGTTTCCTGAGTTAATTGATCCGCGTACTGGTCGTTCTATTATGGAGCGTACAATTCTTATTGCTAATACTTCAAATATGCCCGTTGCAGCACGAGAAGTTTCTCTTTACTCAGGTATTACTTTAGCAGAATATTTCCGCGATATGGGAATGCACGTTGCTATTATGGCAGATTCTACTTCGCGCTGGGCAGAGGCTCTCCGTGAACTTTCTGGTCGAATGGAAGAAATGTCCGCAGAAGAAGGTTTCCCGGCTTACTTACCAACACGACTTGCATCTTTTTATGAAAGAGCTGGTAGAGTCTTAAGTCTTGAAGGTCAGGAAGGATCTGTTTCTGTAATTGGAGCTGTTTCGCCTCCTGGTGGAGATTTCTCTGAACCTGTTACTCAGCATACAAAACGCTTTATCAGATGTTTCTGGGCTTTGGACAGGGAGCTTGCAAATGCCAGACATTATCCTGCAATTGGATGGATAGATTCATATTCTGAATATGCTGATGAAATAAAAGACTGGTGGGAAGTAAAAAATCCAAGCGGGACAAAACTTAGACAGGAAGCTCTTGATCTTTTAAAGGATGAAGATCGTCTTGGTCAGATTGTCCGCTTAATAGGACCAGATGCACTTCCAGATACTGATCGCCTTGTTTTAAAAGTTGCAGAAATGATTAAGAATGGCTTTTTGCAGCAGAACTCATTTGATGATGTAGATAAGTACTGTTGTATTGAAAAGCAGATAAAAATTCTTGATTTGATTATGAATTTCTACCATAGGGCACTGAAAATTGTAAAAAATGGGGCACCTTTATCAAGGGTTATAAATCTTCCTGTATGTGATGAAATTGTCAGAATCAAGATGGTTTATAAAAATGAAGAAGTTGAAAAAATAAATATTGTGGATGAACATTTGAATGCTCAACTGGGAGAACTGGAAAGAGCTTTTATTCATGAAGGCGTTTAAGGAAAGGTGACTTATGAAAGGTGTTGAATATAAAGGTATAACTTCTGTAGATGGACCAATCATTGTCTTAAAACGCACTGAAAATGTATTTTACAATGAAACAGTTTGTGTACGAGACCGTTATGGCGAAAAACGCATTGGTAAAGTTGTTGATATTTCTGAAGAAGCTGTTGTAGTTCAGATTTTTGGGTCTACTACAGGACTTGATCTTCAGGCTGCAACTTTTGAATTTTTAGATGAACCTCTGGAACTTCGTGTTGGCGAAGGTCTTCTTGGCAGAGTTTTTAATGGTCTTGGTAAACCAATTGATGGATATCCTGAAATAATCAGTTCTAAAAAAATGAATGTTAATGGTTATCCTATAAATCCTTTTGCCAGAGTTTATCCCCGTGATTTTATTCAGACTGGAATTTCTTCAATTGATGGAATGAACTCTCTTGTTCGTGGGCAGAAACTTCCTATTTTTAGTGGAAACGGTTTACCTCACAATAAACTTGCAGCTCAGATTATACGACAGGCAAAACTGAGGAACAGTGAAGAGCAGTTTGTTATGGTTTTTGCAGGGATGGGAATTAAGTCTGACTTTGCAAATTACTTTGTAAAGCAGTTTGAAGAATCAGGAGTTCTTTCTAAAGTAGTAATGTTCCAGTCTCTGGCAGATGCACCTTCTATTGAACGTATAATCACACCTCGATGTGCACTTACCGCTGCAGAATATCTGGCTTTTGAAAAAGGAATGCATGTTCTTGTTGTAATGACTGATATGACAAACTATTGTGAAGCATTACGAGAAATTTCTACCACTCGTGGAGAAGTTCCTGGGCGTAAAGGTTATCCTGGGTATCTGTATTCTGATCTTGCTGAACTTTATGAAAGAGCAGGCAGAATAAAAGGTTCAAAAGGATCAATTACACAGATTCCTATTCTTACAATGCCTAATGATGATATTTCTAATCCTATTCCAGATCTTACTGGATATATTACAGAAGGTCAGATTGTTTTAGACAGAGCAATGTTTCAAAAAGGATTGTATCCTCCTGTTCATGGGTTGCCATCACTTTCCCGTTTGATGAAAGATGGTATTGGGCCTGAAATGACCCGTGAAGATCATGCAAATGTTTCATCTCAGCTTTTTGCATCCTATTCCCGGGTAAAATCAATCAGAAATCTTGCTTCAATTATTGGTGAAGAAGAATTGAATGAAGTAGACAGAAAGTATCTTAAGTTTGGTGATCGTCTTGAAAAAGAATTTTTTAATCAGGATGAACATGAAGACAGAACGATTGAACAGACTTTAGATTTAGGCTGGGATATTCTTCGTGAACTTCCAAAAGAAGAACTTACAAGAATCAAACCTGAATTCATTGAGAAATATCTGTGCAGGGCAGACTAGAAATGGGAAAAATAAATGTTGCACCAACAAAATCAAATCTTCTTGCTACAAAAGAACAGCTTTCGGTAGCATTAAATGGTTATGATTTATTGAAAGAAAAACGTGAAATCCTCGTTCGTGAATTGATGCATCTGGTAGAACAGGTAAAACTTCTGGAAAAACAGCTGGATAAAGTTATTGCAGAAGCTTATCCTGCCTACAAAAGAATGCTGATGCTTGATGGTGCAGATCAGGTAGAAAGAATTTCCCATGCAGTTCATTATGATTTTGAAATGACTGAAAAACACGTTACTATTGGTGGAATGAACTTTGCTACAATGGATGTTAAGATACCGGAAAAAGAACTTTTCTATTCTTTTTTGGGAACTTATGCAAATACTGATGCAACCATAGTTAAATTTTTTGAATTGCTTTCTATTCTTACACAGCTGGCTTCTATCAGGACAATTGTATGGCGTCTTGCAGATGATGTAAAAAAGACTCAGCGTCGTGTTAATGCCCTTGATAAAATGATTATACCTCAGGCAAAGGAAACAAAAACATATATCGAAGGAGTCCTAGAAGAACGGGAACGAGAAAATGTTTTTGTATTAAAGGCTTTAAAAAAGAAAAACAGTAAAAAATAGTCTATTGGGAAAAGTAAAAATTGGGAAAAGTATTCTTTAAAAAATTGATAGTTGCCATTAATGGGCGGGAATCTTCTATTTGCGCAGCAATGTATTCTATAATGATGGCACGAACTTATAATACAGAATTAAAATTTGTCTATGTTGTAGATACTGCTACAATAAAATATCTTTCATTAAATCGTTTTTTAGTAAGTTCTGAAGCAGAAGATTTTTCAGAAAAGTTAAAAAAGGATGGCGAACATTATCTGAATTATGTTAAAATGCTGGCGATTTCAAAGGGAATAAAAGCTGAAACAGAAATCAGAAGTGGAGGAGTTTTTACTGAAGTTGTAAAATCTGCTGATGAATTTGAATCAGATTTAATCATCCTTGGATCAGAAAATAAAGATATTTATGAAAATGCCCATTGTCCTGTTCTTGTTGTAAAAGATAAGGATATTGAAGCAAAATTTAAGATTTTTTAGATGCAAGATTTATATGAAGTTTTAGGTGTACGCAAAAATGCTACTTTATCAGAAATAAAAAGGGCGTACCGTGAAAAAGTAAAATTATTACATCCAGATATTTCTGGAGATGTTTCTCATGCCGATGAATTTAACAGGGTTGTTCAGGCTTACAGAGTTCTTTCAGATGCCAGACAGCGTTCTATTTTTGATGAATCCTATGCAATGCGAACTACTTACCGACAGAAAGTTGATTCTTTTGATTATTATAAATGGCTTTCTGAACGGGAAGATGAAGAAAGTAGAGCTAAACTGATTTTTTATACTCTTATGCATCAAAAAGAAGATGAAGCGGTGGCTGAATTTAAAAGAATGCAAATGACTCATGCCGACTTCAGTTTAAAAAAATGGTTTACCAGAGATGATTTTATGGATTTTGGATATATCCTTTGTGAAGAACTTGCTATTCGCGGAGAATATTATGATGCCTTCCTTCTTCTGGAGCAGATTATACAGATGGAGTATTCATATAAGTATTTCAATTTATTTTTTCCGGAAGTAATAGAATTTACTCTTGAAATACTTCATAAAAATATAGATCTCACAATAAGTGATGAACTTGCACTTGATGTTTATGAACGTGCATTAGATTTAAATTTTGGCAGGAAAGAGGACAGATTCTTCTTTAAGAAAATGAGTGAAGAGTATAGAAGATTAGGTGATTATGCTGTTGCAGATATTTGTTTACGAGAAAGTTTGAAATAATGAGAAATACTGTTAGATTAAACTAACTTTTGTATAGCAAAAAAATATGTAAAGTGATAAATTATTTTTTATGAGAGGAAAGTGATTCTTAATTGTGCGTTGTGCATTACGAATTGCGAATTGATTAGATGATTCATATAAAAACAGAAGAACAGATTAATGGTATTAGAAAAGCCTGTCATTTGACAGCTGATATGTTTAATGAATTGATTCCAAAAATTCATGCTGGTATGAGTACTTGGGATATTGATCAGTTATTTAAAAATTATATTGAAAGTCATGGCGGAACTCCCGCCTGGTATAGAGAAGATTTTCCTGGAGCTGTGTGTATCAGTATTAATGAACAGGTAATTCATGGTCTTCCTTCAAAAAAGAGAATTGTAAAAAATGGAGATTTAGTCAGCCTTGATGTAGGAATTGTTCTTGACGGCTATATCAGCGATACAACTCATTCTCTTTTAATTGGTGATGTAAAACCTCAGGTTAGAAAACTGCAGCAGGTTACAGAAGAATGTCTGAGAGCAGGAATTGCTGCCTGCGTTGTTGGAAACAGAATCAGCGATGTTGCAGATGCAGTTTATTCTGTGGCTGAAAAACATGGTTATGGAGTTGTTTATGATTATTGTGGACATGGGGTTGGACTTGATGTTCATGAAGATCCAAGTGTTCCAAACTGTCCTTTCAGAGGTCAGAATCCACGTATAAAACCAGGTATGGTACTTGCTATAGAACCAATGATCAATCTGGGAACAGCTGATGTAGAAACTTTAGATGACGGTTGGACTGTTGTAACTTGTGATGGTGAAGCAAGCTGCCATGAAGAACATACAGTTGCTGTTTTTGCAGATCATACAGAAGTTCTGACTGACCTGGATTATTGCGGTAAAAGCGTTTTAAAATAAATTTAAAATCCGGAAAAGAAGATTTTGGGCATATTTTTGGAGATAAATTCAAAAATATGCCTTATTTATTTTAACTTATTTTAAGTTTGTATTATGTTCCGGGAGTAAATGAACTCATATTTTTTTGTAACGTTTTTGAAAAATAATTATTATATTTAACGTAACATTAATGCTAACAATTTTAATTTGCCAGTAGGCGAAGGAGTTTATTTTATGAAAACAAAGTTAAGGAAATTAGCAGGATTCATATTGTTTTTGAGTCTTTCTGCCGGTGTTTTTGCAGAAACTGCAAAGAAAACAGAAACTTCTATTCCAAAAGAATCTCTTGCTGTAGTTGAGGCTTTTCAGAATACATTCAGAGCAGTAAGTGATATTATGCTTCCTTCTGTAGTTGAAGTGGATGTTATTGAAACAAAAACTTACGCAGATCCTTTTAGTGGATTTGATTTTCCTTTTGGGGAATTTTTCGGTATGCCTGATCAGAATCAAAAAGGAAAAGAAAAGAATAAACGGGAATATGAATCAAAAGGATTGGGCTCAGGTGTAATTGTAAGAAGAACTGGAAATACACTTTATGTTCTTACAAATAACCATGTTGCCGGTGCTGCTACAAAAATTAGTGTTAAATTAAATGATGGTCGCGAATTTGAAGGAAAACTTGTGGGTGCTGATCCTCGTATGGATATTGCCCTTGTTTCTTTTGAATCATCAGATAAATCAATTCCTGTGGCTGCTTTAGGAGATTCCGATTCTGTTCATCCTGGTGATATTTGTCTTGCTTTTGGAGCTCCTCTTGGATATGCACAGTCGGTTACTCAAGGAATTGTAAGTGCTACAGGTCGTTCTGAAAGTCACATGTCTGCGGTAAGTGATTATATTCAGACTGATGCTGCCATAAATCAGGGGAACTCTGGTGGTCCACTTGTAAATATTTATGGTGAAGTAATTGGTATAAATACTTGGATTGCATCTCAGTCTGGAGGATCTCAGGGACTAGGTTTTTCTATTCCAATCAATAACGTAAAAAAATCAATTGATTCATTTATTAAAAATGGAAAAATTACATACGGTTGGGTTGGAATTTCTCTCTATGATATAAATCTTGACTATAAAAAAGAACTTGGTGTAGATGGTATTGAGGGAGCTTTTGCAGCAGAAGTATTTACAGGCTCTCCTGCATTTAAAGGTGGAATTAAACCTGGTGATTACATTGTTGAAGTAAATGGTAAGAAGGTAAAATCTGTTAATCAACTTGTAAGAGATATTGGTTCCCTTGAGTCTGGTACAACAGCAAAATTTGGCGTAATTCGTGGTGGAAAGAGAATTTCTGACATTGCAGTAAAAATTGAAGAAAGAAAAACAGATGTTGATTCTAAGAATAATTCTACATGGCCAGGATTTATAGCAACTCCTCTTACCGATGATGTCAGAACAAAACTTAAGATTGATAATAAAAAGGTGAAAGGTGTTGTTGTTGCAAACGTTGAAGAAAAAACACCAGCTGCGGCTTTGCGTCTTCAGAATGGTGATATTATTACTGCAGTAAATGGTAAGTCTGTAACTAATCTTGCCGAATTTTATCTTGAAATGGCAAATGCTACTAAATCTGTAAATTTTGACATCTACAGTAACGGCGGAACAATCACAACAGGAACCTACAAGTTCTAATCTAAAATGAGGCCCTGGAATTTTTAATTCCGGGGTTTTTCTTTAGGGTTTATTACAAAACCTAAAAATCATTTGAATCAGGGCAAACGCATTATTGCGCGGTTTTGAATCACGCAACCGTGACTGGGAGCAAAAAAATCGGATATTTGTTTATAATGCGTTTGCCCTGTCATTTAAATCTCTTTTAATTGTATATTCTCTTTTATTTTACTATAATCTCATTATGTATCGTTTATATGTTGAAAGAAAAGCTGGCTTTGAAAACGAAGCTAAGCGTTATTTATCAGAAATTAATGGATTTTTGGGAATTTCCAGCGTAACTGGAGTTCGTTATTTTAATCGCTATGACATTGAAAATGTTAGTGATGAAGTTGCTAAAATTGCTGCCACAAGAATCTTCTCTGAACCACAAAGTGACTATTGTGTTTTTGAAGAACTTCCATCCGATGATTCAACTGAAATTATCTGGGAATTTTTACCTGGACAGTATGATCAGAGAGCGGATAGTGCAGAACAGTGTATTTCTTTGTTAAGAGCAGGTCTTGCAAATGTAAAGACAATGACTGAAGCTCCTGCAGTTCGCTGTGCAAAGATTGTTCGCCTTGAAGGAAAAATTTCTGAAGATGAACTTAAAAAAATTCAGAATTATCTTATCAACCCTGTAGATTCACGTTTAACAGATGCATCAAAGCCTGAAACTTTAAAAATGCAGGTAGAAAATCCAGGTGATATTCCTGTTGTTACTGGATTTATAAAAATGGATGATGCTGAAATAGAAGAATATCGTAATAAAATGGGACTTGCCATGGATCATGCTGATATTCTTTTCTTACAGGATTATTTCAAAACTGAAAATCGTGATCCAACTGAAACAGAAATCCGGGTTCTTGATACATACTGGTCAGATCACTGTAGACATACAACATTCTTAACTGAACTTAAAGATATAAAAGTTGAAGACGGTCTTTATGCTGATTTATTTAAAAAATCTTTAAATACATATAACGAAATGCGTACAGATTTATATGCTGGACGTAAAGATAAACCAGTCTGCTTAATGGATATGGCTGTAATTGGAATGAAATATCTTAAAAAGCATGGAAAACTTGAAGATATGGAAGTATCTGAAGAAAATAATGCCTGCTCTGTTTACATTGATGTTCATTACACAACAGATGAAAATGGTAATCCACTTTCAAAAGATGATCCAAAAGCTACAGAACGCTGGCTGCTGATGTTCAAAAATGAAACTCACAACCATCCAACAGAAATTGAACCTTTTGGTGGTGCTGCTACTTGTTTAGGTGGTGCTATTCGCGATCCTCTTTCTGGTCGCTCATGGGTATACCAGTCAATGCGTATTACAGGTGCTGCAGATCCTACAGTTCCATTAAATCAGACATTAAAAGGAAAATTACCTCAGAAAAAAATTGTAAATGAAGCTGCTGCAGGATTCTCTTCTTATGGTAATCAGATTGGTTTAACTACTGGTCAGGTAGAAGAAATTTATCATCCTGGATATGTGGCAAAACGTATGGAACTTGGTGCCGTTATTGCTGCTGCTCCAGTTGATACTGTAATTCGTGAACGTCCAGAAACTGGTGATATCATAATCCTTCTTGGTGGAGGAACTGGTCGTGATGGTATTGGTGGTGCTACAGGTTCTTCAAAGGTTCATACTGTAAAATCTGTTACAACAGCTGCAGCTGAAGTTCAGAAAGGTAATGCTGTAGAAGAAAGAAAAATTCAGCGTTTGTTCCGCAATAAAGAAGTTTCTTTGATGATTCGTCGTTGTAATGACTTTGGTGCTGGTGGAGTTTCAGTTGCTATTGGTGAACTTGCTCCTGGTCTTGAAATAAATCTTGATAATGTACCTAAAAAGTATGAAGGTTTAAATGGAACAGAACTTGCTATTTCTGAATCTCAGGAACGTATGGCTGTAGTTGTTCGTAAGTCAGATGTTGATCGTTTTATAAAAGAGGCTCAGAAAGAAAACTTAAATGCCGTTGTTGTTGCAACTGTTACAGATACAAATCGTCTTGTAATGAAATGGCGTGGAAATACTATTGTTGATATTGGCCGCGAATTCCTTGACGCTGCCGGTGCTCATCATGAAGCAAATGCTGTTATTGAAAGTCCTGATGCTCCAGAAAAATCACCATTATTGAATCCTCTTGATGCAGTAGCTGAAAAATTGAATGCACCTGTAAAATGTGCAGGTTGTTGTGAAAAAAATCTCAAGGCTGCATGGAAAGCAAATATTAATGATCTTGCATGTTGTTCTCAAAGAGGTCTTGGAGAACGTTTTGATGGATCTATTGGTGCTTCAACTGTACTGTTCCCTTATGGTGGAAAATATCAGAATACACCAGAAGCAGGTATGTCTGCTAAGATTCCTGTTGTTTCACCAAGAGAAACTTCAACTGTAAGTTTAATGTCCTATGGATTTGATCCAAGAGTTTCTCAGTGGTCTCCATGGCACGGTGCAAAAGTTGCTGTACTTTCTTCACTTGCAAAAATAACTTGTATTGGTGGTAAAGCAAGAGATTCACGCTTAAGTTTCCAGGAATTTTTTGGTCGTGCAGTAAATGAAAAACGATGGGGTTATCCAGCTGCTGCATTGCTTGGTTCTGTTGAAGCTCAGATTGAATCAGGATGTGCTTCTATTGGTGGAAAAGATTCTATGTCTGGTACATTTGAAGATATCAATGTTCCTCATACATTAGTTTCATTTGCTGTAGGACATGATGAAGTTGAAAATGTTACTTCAGGTTCATTTAAATCTGCTGGAAATTCAGTTTATCTGGTATCTGTACCTTATTCAAATATTCTGAACCCTGATTATGAAACATTCCTTGCAAACTCAGATGTTCTTTACGAATTAAATAAATCTGGAAAAATCAATGCAATGTATCCTGTTCAGGCTGGTGGTATTGCAGAAGCTGTTACAAAAATGGCTGATGGAAATATGATTGGTTGTGAACTTTCTGATTTTGATTATAAAGATTTATTTGTTCCAACATACGGTTCAATTATTGTTGAATCTTCAGAAGATTTAACTAAAACTGCATTTGTAAAAGGAACAGTTAAAGTAATCGGAAAAACAATTGAAGCAAAGGAAATTGTTCTTAAAAATACAAAATACAATGATTTTACAGTTTCAGAAACTTCAATTCCATTAAGTGAACTTGTAGAAGATTGGGAAAATAAATTGAAGGATGTTTTCCCTCCTGTAAGTGGTGCTGCATTACAGCCAGAATTACCTTCTTATGCAAAAGAAGTTCATAAATCATTGATTGAAGTAAGAAGAAATCCTGTATTTAATACTCCTTCTGCAAAACCAAAAGTTCTGCTTCCTGTATTCCCAGGCACAAACTGTGAAATGGATATGGCTCGTGCTTTTAATCTTGCTGGTGGTAATACAAAGATTGTTGTTCTTAGAAATAAAAATCCAGAAATGCTTGCTGAAAGTCTTGCTGAACTTGAAGCTGAACTTAAAGATACTCAGATTTTAGCACTTTCAGGTGGATTCTCTGCCGGAGATGAACCTGATGGATCTGCTAAGTTTATTGCAAATGTTCTTAAGGCAGGTAAAATTTCTGATCAGGTTATGAACCTTCTTAAACAGAGAGATGGTCTTGTACTTGGTATTTGTAACGGATTCCAGGCTCTTGTAAAAACTGGACTTGCTGTTTACGGAGAGATTCGTGATATGGAACCTGATATGCCAACTCTAACTTACAATAGAATCAACCGTCATATTTCAAGAATTGTCAGAACTCGTATTGTAAGTGCAACATCTCCTTGGGCAATGCATCCATCTGTAATTGATGAACGTAACCATTTAATTGCTATTTCTCATGGCGAAGGACGCTTTGTTGTAAGTCCAGAAATGGCAGAAAAATTATTCAAAAATGGCCAGGTATTCAGTCAGTATGTAGATGAATATGGTGTACCATCAATTACAGAACCTGACAATCCAAATGGATCGGCTTTTGCAATTGAAGGTATTACTTCTCCAGATGGACATGTTCTTGGAAAAATGGGACATAATGAACGAGGTTTAGGACTAGGTCTTAACGGTTCTAGTGCAGATTTATTCAAAAATGTGGGAGGAAATCCTCTTACAAATAAAGATGAAACTACTTGTGAGAATATATTCGCAGCAGGTGTAAGTTACTTTAAATAAAAAAAATGAGATTATCGGGATTTCCCGGTAATCTCAATATAAAATCAGGATAGAAAAAATGAAAAAACTACATTTAATTTGTGCAGCAGTTATAGCTTCTTTATTTTTAGCAGGCTGTTCAAAATCAGCTCTTGATTCAGATGGCTTTTATAATGATATGGAAAAAGCATCTAAGGCTGCTAAAAAAGCAAATCAAAATATTCTCCTTATTGTAACTGCAGAAGGTGATGTAGATTACGATGGAAATGATTTTAGTACACCATTTATGAATAATGTTGTACGTACCGAAGATTTTAAAAAATTAATTCAGTCGGAATTTACAGTTGCTGTAATGGATTTTTCTGAATCTACTTATAAGAAAACAGTAGTTACAGATGATCTCTCTTCTAAAGAAAAAAAACAGGCAAAAAAAATTGCTAATCAGATAGAAAAAAATTCAATCCTTGTTTCTAAACTTAATCCAGAAAATGCACCAGCTGTATATCTTTTTACAAAAGATGTATATTTCATTGGTTTTGTTGAATCTGTAACAAGTGTTAATAATGCAGCTGATTTTAAAGATATACTGGATACTCATAAATCTAATGTAGATTTAGTTAATGAACTGGTTACTGGAACAAAGAAAGGTTCAAATGCTGAAAAGTTACTGGCAATAGATAAGTTATTTATGGCAACTCCTTCTATATATAGAGTTTTTCTTTCAGATCTTGTTGATCAGGCAATTTCATACGATAAGAAAAATGAATCTGGTTTAATGTCTAAATATATAATGGCTAAGGCAGATTATGAAGCAATGGACCTTACAATACGAGGAAAAATACCAGAAGCAGCAAAAAAATATGCAGATGTTGCTGTAAATCCTTTCCTGGGACCAATGGAAAAACAACAGTCTTATTATATGGCTGCATATACACTTGGTATTAGTGGATCTTCAGAAGTAAATCAGGTCTTAAATTATCTTCAGGAGTCTATGAATGCTTATCCTGAAGGTGAAGCATATGAACAGATAAAAGCTACATACGAATATTATGTGGATGCAGCTGCAAAAGCTTCTGAAATTTATGGAATGGATTTTGATCCAGATTATCAGGAGTAAAGTAAACTGATGGATGATCGCCCCTCGATTGTGCTAATCATAATTCTTATAGTCTTAATTATTCTTTCCATGTTGTTTTCAATTTCGGAAAGTTCTATTTTGGGAATGAATAAGTTAAGACTAAGAATCCTTCGTAAAAAGAAAGATAAAAGAGCTTTAAGGGTTTCTAAACTTCTTGAAAAAAAAGAACAGCTTATAAATACTCTTTTAATCTCTAATGAACTTGTAAATATTTTTATTTCCGCTTTAATTACTTCAATTGCATTACAGATGATTGGTGAAAAAGCCGTAGGTGCTGCAACAATTATTGCAACTTTACTGCTTCTTGTTTTTGGAGAAATAACACCTAAGACAATATCTACCAGAATGCCAGATAAGATTGCTTATGGTCTTTCTGGATTTGTAAATTTTGTTGTGCGTATAATGCATCCTTTTGTTTTTTTGATAACAAAATTTGCAAACGGGATTCTTAGAATTATTGGAATAAAGACAAAAGAAAAAAAAGTTTCTTATACTGAGGAAGAAATCCGTACTTTTTTTGATTTAAGTTCTGAATCAGGAATTCTGGAAGAGGATGAAAACCGAATGATGAATCAGGTTTTTAAATTTTCAGATTTTGAAGCTCAGGATATTATGATTCCACGAACAAAAATCAAGGCAATTCCGGATACTGCATCTTATTCAGATATTATTGAACTTTCACAAAGACTTGGATTTACAAGATTTCCTGTGTACAGAAAATCAATAGATGATATTGTTGGGATTGTATATTTGAAAGATCTGTTAAAATATAAGAATTGTCAGTCTGATTTTAATTTAAAGAAGATAATGCGTCCTCCTTTGTTTATAAGCGGAACAAAAAAGATGTCTTCCGTTCAGGCTATGTTGTTTGAAAACCGTCAGTCAATGGCAATTATTGTTGATGAGTATTCAGGTACTGATGGTCTTATTACCGAAAAAGATATTTCCCGTGAAATTTTTGCTCTTCCAGGAGATAATACTCTGCGAGGAAAAGTCTTTGATTATGATGCTGTAGAAGATAAAAATTCCTTTGAAATAAATGGCGCTGTCCTGCATAGAGTTCTAAAAGATGATTTGCATATTAATCTTAATTCCAGAATCAATGAAACTATTGGCGGATGGTTTATTGAGCAGTTAAACAGAATGCCGGAAGCAGGTGATGAAGTCTTATTTGATGGCTGGAAGTTTACTTGTGTAAAAATACAGTCAAACAGAATTGAACGGATGAGAGTAGAAAAGATAAATGATGAGTAATATAGTCCTACAGTTAATTTTAATCCTTTTTCTTGTAGTTTTAGCAGGTTTTTTCAGTTCTTCTGAAACAGCATATTTGTCTTTACAGAAATTAAAAGTTCGCAGAATGCTGGAAGAAAAACAACCAGGTGCAAAAACTGTTGCTGATTTAAGAGAAAATCTTGATAAACTTTTAACAACAGTATTAATTGGAACTAATTATGTAAGTTCACTTGCCTCAGGACTTGTTACGGCATTAACGTTCAGTTTGTTTAGTGACAGTTATCTATCTAATTTTACACCATTTATAACAGCATTTTTTCTTACAACTTTTGGACAGATTATTCCAAAAACTATAGCTGGATTATTTCCTGAAAAAATTGCTTGTATTTTTGCAGTTCCCTTAAAAATTCTACAGACGGTTTTATATCCTGTTGTGTGGGTATTTTCTAAAATTTCTCTTTTTGCTGTATGGATTGTAGAAAAGATTTCTAAGAATCCTGAAACTGGAATAACAGAAGAGGATTTACGAGCCTTAATTGATGTTGGTCAGAATGAAGGCACAATAGAAAAAGATGAAGGTAAGATGCTTAATAAGCTGATTTCTTTTAATAATCTTAATGCCAACGATATTATGAAGCACAGATCTTTTTTAAGTAAAGTTAGTGTTGATGCTGATGTTAATCAAATAATAGAAGAATTTAATGAAAATGGATATTCAACTTTAGTAGTTTACAAGGAAAATATTGAAAATGTTGTGGGTGTAATAAATTACAAAACGATTTTGTATAAAAATCTTAGTTCAGAAAAAATTGAAACAGCTGAAGATTTAATGACACCTGTAATGTATATTCCTGGAACTCTTTCTGTACTGGAAGTACTGAATAAATTCCGTAAAGAAGAATTTAAATTTGCTGTAGTGCTAGATGAGCAGGGACAGACTTCTGGTGTAGTTACAATGGAAGATATTATGAAAATTGTCTTTGGGCGAATGACCAATGAAGATAATTATGATTCAATTCCTGCAGAAGAAAAGATAAAACTTGTAAGTTATAATACATTTCTTATTCCAGGTGAATTAAAACTTGAAGAAGTAAATGAAGTTCTGAATATGAACCTGGAATCAGATGAATGTAATACTTTAGGCGGGTGGGTACTTGAACAGTTTGGGCATCTGCCTTCAATTGGCGAAATTGTCCAGAAAGACAGACGTCTGTTTATTGTAGAAGATATATCTCAACGGAGAATTACAAGTATAAGAATAATATTAAACTAAAATTGAATTTTTGCGTAAATTCCTAAATTCCACCAGTAACCTGAACAACGGGGAACTGTTGTGGCTTTAGTAAAAGTTTCTGCTGTTTTTGAGTTTGAAGTTCCTGTAATTCCAGTCAGTTTAGAAAGTCCCTGCATTTGAATCAGATAGTTATAGTCACCTTTAATTCCAAAGACAAAGTTAGTCATAAAAATATAGTTTAAGTCAACAGATGCTTCATAATGTTTAAATAAGCCAGACATTCTATCAAGATAACATGATCCTATTATTGTACATTTATTGTCTGCAAAGTGAGTATCAAGTGACTGTACGTAAGTATAAGGAGATGTTTTTAACGTAAAGGAAGCACAAAAATAATCTAAAAATTTATAATCAATTTTTGCACCTAGTGAGCCTAAAATAGTTGAACGTGTATAATCTATTCCACCTAGTTCATCTGATGAAAAATAAACAGCATCCTTATCATCCCATGAAACTTTTGGAGAAGAATAATTTCCATACCAGCCTTCTGCATTTCGGGCACTAAAATCGTAGTAATTATATTGTGCACTGATAACAGGACTGACTGTAAGATTATTAATTATTTCAAAATTATAGTAAAAATTGACTTTGAAAATAGCGCTCATGTTATTTGTGTTTTCACTGATAGAATAAGTTGTTTTCATAGAAAGATCAGAACTATTAAGCCAGTCAGAATCTTTCATGTTGCCGCTTTTTTTAGGAATAGCATAAAGAAAGTTTAAATCAAAAAAAAGATTTTTATAACCAAATGAGGATTGAAAACCGGCATAGGAAAGGTTTTTTAACTTCCAGTTTAATTCACTTAATTTGTAAAGTTCATCAGATGAGTCAGTATCATAAACATATTCATTAAGACATCCGTTTTGAAGTTGATAAAGGGGAGAAATAGAAAAGTGTGTATTATAAATAGACAAAGCAAAACAACTTGCAGAATTTAAAAATAAAAAAACCGAAATATAGCAAAAAATCTTTTTTAAAAACTTCATATCTATATTATCGGCTTATAATCATAAATTATGAATTATGAATTCTCCTTTGGATTTACACCATAAATTTTCGCTAATTGTTTTGCAGTTGCATCCATATCTTTTGGATAATCAGCAGTAAAATTGACTGTTTCTCCCGTTTTAGGATGAGTAAATTCAATTTTATATGCGTGAAGGGCAAGTCTGTTAAGTAAAGGACGTTCTTCATCACTGTCACCATTCCAGTTACGTTTTATTTCACTTAATCTGATTGGTTTCTGATTTCCACTGTAAAGAGGATCACAAACAATACTTAATCCGTTGGCTGCCAGGTGGACGCGAATCTGATGTGTTCTTCCTGTTAAAGGTTTAGCTTCAATCCAGCTGAATCCACCACAATTTCCTATTAAATGAAAATCTGTAGTTGAAGGTTTTCCAAATCTTTTATCAACAACAGTTCTGTGACGTGCATCACCATCAGGTTTTAAAGGCAAATCAACATGCAGGTCATTCCAAAGGGGATGTCCGTAAACTAATGCGTGATATGTTTTATGCACTTTACGATTTTCAAACTGAATTGAAAGATTTTTCTGAGCATTTGGATTCCGTGCATAAATTATTAAACCGGATGTATCTTTATCAATTCTATGAACTGCATAAATTCTACCGAATTCTTTTTCTGCCAGAACATCAAGGCGGGGTGCATCTGGATTATATCTGTCTGCCGCAATTAAGATACCAGATCTTTTGTTTAGTACAATAATATCATCATCTGAATAAATAACGCTGTAATCATTATTTTTTGCCATACCTGTTATTTTAGTGAAAATAAAAATCTTAGTCAAAAGCAGCCCGTGAAGATCCAGGGCAAACGCATTATAAACAAAAATCCGATTTTTTGGCTCCCAGTCACGGTTGCGTGATTCAAAACCGCGCAATAATGCGCTACACGCTTTTTGTGGTATAGAAACTATTGAACTGCCGCTTCGTAGCAGCCACAAAAA
>JALEPQ010000180.1 GCA_022768685.1 Spirochaetia bacterium | reverse complement strand
AGATCACGGAATGCGTAATTTTTTGCTGTATTATCACCATTCCAGCAGCCTTTCCAGGTAATTTCATCTGAACTTTGATAATAAGTAATTGTCACTTCCGGAGTTGTTTCTTTTTCAGCAGATTTATCCTCTTCACTTTGCCAGCGGGGATAACTGATTGAAACAGATCCAGATCCTGAAATTGTGGCATCATAGATTTTTGGAGCTGCACTTGTATTTGTTGAAGTTGTCTGAGGAACTGAAATTTTTACGTAAATATTTTCAGTAGTTGCAGAATCATTTGAAACATCAATCATATTTATATTTAAAACTGTAGTTTTTCGGATTTTTGTTAGCTCCTGATAAACTGTATCTGCATTACCGTCAGAAACAATCAAGGTTTCACCTTTTACTAGACCGTAATTTTCATGATAAAAGAGAAGAAAAATCTCATGTACATCTGCATCTTTTCCAAAAACAGGAGCATAAGACTTCCAGACAATTTTACTTAATGAAAAAGATCCGTCATTACCTGTTGTTGTGTGTCCATAATATTCGGCAGCTGGTTTAAACAAAGTGGCTTCTTCCCAGGCAGAAAAATCTGCATCACGGTCTTTTTCTGAAGTGTAAGCATACACATCTACATTGGCAATTCCAGCTTTTGGAGTTGAAGTACTCTCTGCATCAACAACAGTTCCGCCAGTTCCTCCAGTAAAAACACTGTAGCAAGACGAAAACACACTCATTATCAACAATGAAAAAAAAGTAACAAAAAAAATATTCTTTCTCATATTCATAATCCTTCTCCATAAATTGCGGTCAGCGTATTTCTAATTCCGCATCTGGTCTTTTTCTTTTTTTTTCTTTTTTGCGTCACAGTTCGCTTCTAAATCTGCCTTTAAGAATCTGGCAGCAATTTTAACATTTTCAAGATTAATAGCTGGATTATCTAATCGTTCTGCCCACTCAGCTTTTCTTTTTGCAATGCGAACTTTATTTACAGCTTCACGTTTTTCTCCAACAAAATATAAAACAGGAATCAAAACCAAAGTAATTAAAGTGGATGTAAACAATCCTCCTATAATTGCCTGTCCCATTGGTGCGTAAATTTCAGCACCTTCACCATGAGCAATTGCCATTGGAATATCACCTAGTAAAGTTGTTAAAGTTGTAATTAAAATAGGTTTTATACGGCTTGCAGCACCATCAGCAACACAGTCATGTAAAAGAGCAGTTTCTTCTTCTTCAGAAAGTTCTACATGCCATTCTCCATCACGATCCTGAGTACCTTTTTCCTTTGCAATTTCAAGCCGACGATTAGCTCTAAGCTGATTTATGTAATCAACAAGAATAATACCGTTATTTACTACAATTCCTGCAAGAGAAACCAAGCCTAAAAGTGCAAGAAGATTTAAGGTTGATCCAAAAATCATTAATCCTAAAACAACCCCAATCAAACAGAATGGAATTGTAAGCATAATCAGTAAAGGCTGCTTAAATTTTTCAAACTGCAAAACCATTACAATATAAACCAGGAATATTGCAATAGCCATGGCAATCATCATTGGCTTAACCATATCACCAATTAAAGCCATAATTCCGCCTGATTTTGAGTTAACTCCATTGGGAAGAGGATGTTTCTGTAAATACTGATTTACGCGACTTGAAACACCAGAAGTATTTTCACTTACAAGAGAAGCACTTACAGTGATTGTTTTAGCCCTGTCAGAGTGATTTATCTGGGAAATTGATTTTTCAACTTTAATATCTGAAAGATTTGCAAATGATACATCCTGCCCTTTGCTTGTTACAATATGAACATTAGAAATTGTATCAGGTGTAAGATTTCCGTCTGCAACATCTGAAGAAAGATGGATATTATATCTGTTTCCAGTATCAACATCCTTATAACGGCCGGCATCCATTCCCTGAAATAAAATTGCAGATGTAATACCAGCTTCATAACTTGTTAAGCCTAAAGAACTTAAATATTCCTGGCTCATATCAATTACCATTGTACTTGTATCAAAATCTGTATCTAATCTGGCAGTTACAACATCTGGATCTGTAGAAAGAAAATCCCTTAATTCACTGGCAGTTTTATACAAAGTTTCCATATCTTCTGAAATTAATGTTAAACCGTATCCACCACCGCCAGAAACATAGCTTACCAGCTTATCAAATCCACCATTAGCAACTGTAATTTTACTGTCAGGAATTACTGCAGACCATATTTCCTGCATCTGAAGCATAATCTCGTGAACACCACGCTTTCTTTCCGCAACAGGAACAAGCACTACATGTGCATAACCACTTTCCGGAGTTGCCTGTGATGTAATTCCTTTTGTATAACTTTGACCTGCATAAAAAACTACGTTATCAATTTCAGTAACATATTTGTAAAGAAGTTTTTCTGCAACTTCCATTTTTTCTTTTGTAGTTTCCAGGGATGTTCCTACTGGTAAATCTACTGCAAGATAAAAATCACCAGAATCTGTTGATGGAATAAAAGCTACACCAAGACGTAATGCTATGAATCCAGAAAAAATCAAAAGGAAAATAGCTGCAAAAATTACAAAAGCTCTGTTATCCAAAGCAAGATTCAAAATTTTTCTATAACCAAGCTCAATTTTTTCCATTATCAGATCAAATTTTCTAGGTTTTGCCCTTACTTTAGGTCCAGTTTCTTTTAAGAGTTGTTTCAAAAAGAAAGGAACAATTACAACAGCTACAAGGAAAGATGCAAAAATTGCCATAATGATAGTAAGGGCAACCGCGTGTAAAATCTTTCCAATCAACCCGGAAAGAAGTGCAATTGGAACAAAGCATACAATTGTTGTAGCAGCACTGGCAAGAATTGAAGCAGAAACTTCATCCCACCCTTTGTAAATAGACTGATTCACAGTATAAGTCATAGAACCATCTTCATTGCGCTGTTTATAATAACGGTAAATTTGTTCCAGCATAACAGAAGAACCGTCTACAACCATACCTAAAGAAATTACCAGTCCGGAAAGACTCATAAGATTTAATGAAATTCCAAAAAGTCTTAATCCTATTAAACTGAATAAAATACACAAAGGAATGGAAAGTGAAATTGTAAGAGTTGCACGCCAGTCTGCAAGAAAAAGGAAAATTACCAGAACAGCAAAGAGGATTCCCATTAAACCTGAAGTAATTACAGTTTTTAATGAAGCACCAACCTGACGACTGTCATCTGAAATTATATGAAATTTAATTGCACCGTTTGTATCTTTTTCAATTTTATTTAAAGTCTTTTTTACCGCCTTACAGATTTTTACAGTATCACCATCATTTCTTTTAGTAACACTTACAATAGTAAGAGGATTTGTTCCATCTGTTACGTAATACTCTTCTTTAGGGTAAGTCAGACTTATTTCTGCAACATCGCCAAGATGAATAATATTTGTATTATCAGCAACACCTACAGGAAGATTTTCAATATCTTCAATAGAATTAAATCCACCTGAATAACGAACCTGAATCTGACGATTTTCATAAGAGGCATTTCCTAAAGGCAAAGTTACGTTTCCATAATTTAAAACCTGATAAACTGCAGCAACAGAAATTCCCTTGGAAGTAAGTTCATCAACATTAAGTTTTATTTCAACTTCCAGTTCCTTTCCACCATCAAGTTCAACCTCAGAAACACCATCTATTTGAGTCAGTTTTGGAGTTAGTTCATTTTTTATATAATTAGTAATTCGTCCAGCATCTTGTCCTGCTTCAACAGAAAATGAAATTACAGGAAGCATAGACATTCCACCAACAATGGCATAAGGATCGCCGGAAAGTCCGTCTGGTAATTTTGATTTTAAGTGGGAAATCCTGTTACGAAGTTCAACAAGCTGATCATAGGCATCATACCCATCCTGATAAGTAACAGTAATCCAGCTGATTGAATTGTAAGACTGGCTTTCTATACTTTTAAAGTGTGGCAAAGTAACAAAATCCTCTTCAAGAATTTTTGTTACATCTTGTTCAACGTCTTCTGCACTGGCTCCAGGATAAACTGTCAGAACAATAGCCTGAGGCATAGTAATATCAACCATGAATTCTGTAGACATTCCCGCAAGTGAATAAAATCCAAAAACTACAAGAACAAGAAGAATAGTTGAAATGATGATTGGGTGTTTTACAGAGAATTCTGAAATCTTCATTCAATATCTCCCATTAATGGATAGCCGCGCTTCGCTCGCAATGACAGCGTATTTTGTTCAATAAACAGCCCATTGCAAGTATTCCAGCTAGTTATGTCATTGCGAGGAGCAGAGCGACATGGCAATCCACTTTGTAAGATTAATTCATAATTCATAAACCAACCTCACCTAAAGCCTCTTGATACAACTTTACTTTCTGACCATCAAAAACAAAATTCTGACCATCAATTACAAAATAAGATTCTTCAAAAGAATCATCTACTATGAAAAATTCCCCATCATCGGCTGTTTTTTCTGGCTGCAGGAATTTTACAGTCTGGGTTTCAGAATTATAAATATAGACACTGCCATCCAGTTTTTTTGTTTGAATTGGAAGAACAAGAACATTTTCATGAACTTTAAAGGCAACCTGTACTTTTACATACATACCAGGTCTAAAACGCTCTCCTGGTTCATCCAGATGGCAGACAACTTCAAAGTTTTTACTCTGTGGAGAAACATAAGGTGCAATATTTTCAATTGTGGCAGAAGTTACAGCATCTTCATACATCCCTTTTTCTGCCGGACGGGTAATTTTTACCTGAAGATTTTCTTTTTCCAAAGTGAATAAGTCAAAATACTTTTCTGGAACTTTCAGTCTTACTACCTGATTAGTTAAATCTGCTAAAACTGCAACTGGCTGAGTCTGAGTTCCAATTCCGCCAACAGCCTGATCTGCAATTAAAACAGTACCATCTACAGGTGCCTTTACTTCTGTGTAATCCATCTGCAGCTTTGCCAGATCATACTGAGCTTTAGAAGCATCACGCTGAGCCTTTACAGAATCATAATTTTGCTGAGTAGTTGCCCCGGAATTATAAAGACTTTCAATTCTTTCAAATGTACTTTGAGATGCAAAATAAGCAGCCTGTGCCTGCAGAAACTGCTGTCTGTAAGGGGCATCATCAATTTTAGCAAGGAGTGTATCTTTTGTTACAAATTCACCAGCTTGAACAGGATATTCCATAATTGTTCCTGAAACAAAGGGAACTACAGGAATCATATTTTTTGCTTCTACATAGCCACTGATTGTAACAGATTCTAACAGGTTTTGACGGACAGGTTTTTGAATAACAACCGCAG
The DNA here is from genome assembly GCA_022768685.1 of Spirochaetia bacterium. Taxonomy (GTDB): domain Bacteria; phylum Spirochaetota; class Spirochaetia; order Treponematales; family Treponemataceae; genus Treponema_D. The sequence continues at coordinate 1,018 of JALEPQ010000180.1, read as the reverse complement.
GAAGTGTTTCTGCTTTTTCTTCAGTTTTTTTCTTACCGGTTACCAGAATAATTAAACCAATGAAAATTGCTGCAACCAGTATAAAAACCAAAACCTTCAGCAGTTTTTTATTTTTCTTATCTCTACTCACGAATTTGAATTTAATATTATTAATTCGTGAATTCAATAGAGAAATTCTATTAATTTATTATTCCGCTAATTTTTTCTTTCCCCAGGTTTGAATAAGATCCTGAGGATTTTTTGAAAGAAGAGCCTTCACCAAAAGAAGATTTGTCTGACTGAATACATTCTGCATCAATGCCTGCTCATCAGAATCAAAATGACCTAGAACATAATCTGCTACACCAATTTTTTCATTTGCAGGACGACCAATTCCAAAACGTAAACGCCAGAAATCTGGAGTATTCAAGACAGCTTTTGTAGAACGCAGCCCATTATGACCACCTAATCCACCACTCCACTTTAAACTTACAAATCCTGGAGCAAGTTCAAGTTCATCATGAACAACCATAATATTTTCCGGCTTAAGTTTATAAAAATTCGCAACTTCTATAATACTGTCACCGGAAAGATTCATATAAGTCATTGGCTTCAAGAAGTAGATATGTTTTGGTGCTTCTTCAGGAACAATTACAGGTGAACCATCCTTTTTAGAACAGATTTTACAATCACAAGCCCATTGAGCAAGTTCCTGTGGAGTAAAACTGGCAATTTCACCTTTGAATTTGCTCTGCCAGTATAGTTTATCTGCAAAAGGTAAAGAATCTTCAAAATACCAGCTTACATTGTGGCGTGTTTTTTCATATTCTTTTCCATAATTTCCTAAAAAAGCTACCAATTCAATCATAATATCTCCTCAAGAAAGATAGTTTTACTCTATCAGGGCAAACGCATTATAAACAAAAATCCGATTTTTTGGCTCCCAGTCACGGTTGCGTGATTCAAAACCGCGCAATAATGCGCTACACGCTTTTTGTGGTATAGAAACTATTGAACTGCCGCTTCGCAGCAGCCACAA
>JALEPQ010000179.1 GCA_022768685.1 Spirochaetia bacterium | reverse complement strand
GTTGCGTGATTCAAAACCGCGCAATAATGCGCTACACGCTTTTTGTGGTATAGAAACTATTGAACTGCCGCTTCGCAGCAGCCACAAAAAGAGTGTTTTTGAACCACGCCCCGCTCCTTCGCACCAACATTATGGAAAAGCGTTTATAATGCGTTTGCCCTGAGTAATATAAATCTTTTATTGTCAAAATTTTCCTCCTATGTTATAATTTTTTTATAAATTTACATATATTTCTTTAAAAGAAATTCGTTCACGGGAGGGGTTCAGATGAACGAATGGCTTAAAAAGGTTTTGGGCAAGATAAAGGAACTCTGGTCCAAGTGGAAACCAATTCAAAAAGTCATATTAATAGCTATTGTTTTAGTGGTCATTGTAGCAGTTATTGTTGCGGCAAGATTTTCTGCTAAACCAGCCACATACCGGGTATTTACTCAACCTATTACAGATGAAGCTACTCTAACAAGAATCAGCGATCGTATTGACGAAGAACACATTCCTCACGATATTTCAAATGGTGTAATTACTGTTGCTGATGAAAAAACTGCAAAAAAATTACAAACTCTCCTTGTAAGTGAAAATCTTGTTCCTTCTTATGTAGATCCTTTTGAAAAGTTTTATAAACGTGATTGGAGTACAACTGATTCAGATCAGATTGAGAAACTGAATAAGGCACTCCAGAATGAACTTAGAGATATGGTTCGTTCAATTGATGGAATCAGAGATGCTGCGGTTATTATTGTTCGTCCTGGAGATAAACTTTTTGCAGCAGATCAAAGACCTGTTTCTGCTTCTGTAAAATTATATATAGATTCCAGAAGCGATTTTGAATCAAACCGAAAAAAAATTCTTGGTGTGCAGAGACTTATTTTAAGTGCTGTTGAAGGGCTTGCTGAAGAAAATCTTGTTATCACTAATGCTGAAGGTATTCAGATTAATGATTTTGAAGGTATGGCTGAAAGTGACAGAATAGATCTTGTTGCAAAACAGCAGCGTCAGATAAATAAAATGGAAATTCAAAAAACTGGTGAAATCCTTGAAAGTTTACAGGGGATTTTTACAGATGACAGAATCCGTAATCTTAATGTAAAGCTTGATATGGATATGTCTCATAGAACTACAGATTCTACTGAATATTCTCCAATCGTTATCAGACCGGATAATCCAGATACTCCTTATGATGATTCTGAATTCAGAGACACATTGCCTGTTTCTGAACAGCGGATTACAAAAGACTGGCAGGGAATGGCCGCAATGCCAGAAGGTCCTGCCGGTGTTGAAGGACAAACTCCCGCTGTTTATGCAGATATGTCAAATTATGCATCTAAATCAACAGAAACTGGAGTAACTGTTAATAATGTAATTAACACAAAACATACTTCAGAGGTGTCATCTCCTAAACCAGACCGCTGGTCAGTTTCTGTTAACGTTGATGGTACCTGGAAAACTAAAAAAGATGCAAAAACTGGAAGACCTGTTTTAGATGAATATGGTTCTTTTGTACGTGATTATATTCCTCCTACAGAACAGGATTTAAGAAAAGTTCGTGAAATTATTGAGGGTGCCATTGGTTATGACAGAAACCGTGGAGATGTAATCAGAGTTACTGACCTTCAGATAGATAGAACTAAACAATTTAAGGCTGAAGAAGATGCGTATTTTGCTAAACTTCAACGAAGAACAACAATACTTTTTGTTTTAATTGCTGTTGCTGTTGTTTTAGTTGGATTTATATTATTCAGAGTAATCAGCAGAGAAATTGAACGAAGACGCCGTGAACGAGAGGCCAGACTTCTTGCAGAACAGCAGGCAGCTCGGGAAAGAGCACTTTGGGATGCCAAAGAAGATGGAATGGAAGTTACAATGTCTGTTGAAGAAACAAGACGTATGGAACTTCAGGAAAATGCAATCAATATGGCCAAAGAGCATCCTGAAGATGTTGCAATGCTCATTAGAACTTGGCTTATGGAGGAATAGAATATGGCAGATGAAGGAAGTTCAGCTCCAAAATCAAATCCAAAACCGGTTCCAAAACCAGGTCAGTTAAAACCTGCAGGTTCTGGATCTTCAAAAAAAGGTAACAAGGATTATAAAAGCTTTACAGGCCGTCAGAAGGCCGCTATTTTCTTAATTTCTCTTGGACCAGAAGTATCTTCTGAAATTATGAAACATCTTCGTGAAGATGAAGTTGAAACATTAACTTTTGAAATTGCCCGTCAGGAAAAAGTTGATCCTGAATTTAAAGATGCAGTTCTTGAAGAATTTCAGGAATTAATGAATGCACAAAACTTCATCACAACTGGTGGTATTGATTATGCCCGTGAACTGCTTGAAAAATCACTTGGTTCACAGAAGGCAATTGATATTATTAACAGGCTTACTTCAAGTCTTCAGGTTCGTCCATTTGATTTTATCCGGAGAACTGACCCGGCACATTTGTTGAACTTTATTCAGCAGGAATATCCACAGACAATTGCATTGATTCTGGCTTATCTGGAACCTGGAAAGGCAGCTGTTATTCTGCAGAATTTACCAGAAGATATGCAGGCTGAGGTTTCAAAACGTCTTGCTACAATGGACCGTACATCGCCTGATGTTTTACGCGAAGTTGAACGAGTATTGGAAAAGAAACTTTCTACATTGTCTAGTGAAGACTATACAGCAGCTGGTGGTGTTGAAGCTATTGTTGAAATTTTGAACCTGGTAGATCGTTCTTCAGAAAAGTCAATTATAGAATCTCTGGAAGAAGACGATCCAGATTTGGCAGAAGAAATCAAGAAACGTATGTTCGTATTCGAAGATATTGTTATGCTTGACGACCGTGCAATTCAGAAAGTTATGCGTGACGTAGATCAGCAGGAACTTGCAAAAGCTTTGAAGTCTGTTGATACAGAAGTTCAGGATAAGATTTTCCGAAATATGTCAAAACGTGCTGCTGCTATGCTTAAAGAAGATATGGAATTCATGGGGCCTGTTCGTTTGAAAGATGTTGAAGAAGCTCAGCAAAAAATCGTTTCTATTATCCGACGTCTTGAAGATAATGGTGATATTGTAATTGCACGTTCTGGTGAAGATGAACTTGTATCTTAATAATAAGAATGCTAAGGCAAAGGAATAAAAAGTAAATGGCAAAAACTGTTTTTCGCCCAGGCGAAGCTAAAGAAGTAAAAGATAAAGTAATGCTTCCTCTTTACAAAGATTATTCTCCTGTTGAAGAAATAGAAGAAGAAGTTGTAGAAGAATATACGGGTCCTACTGCTGATGATTTACGACGGGAAGCTGAAGCATACAAGATTCAATGGGAAACTGAAAAGCAGCAGATGCTGGAGGCGGCAAAAGCTGAAGCTGATGAAATTATAAAAAAGGCTGAAAATACAGCTTTTGATGAAGTTCGCAGACAGTCAGATCAGGCACAGATTATAAAAGCTGATGCAGATGCTCAGGCTGCTTCAATTATAGAAAAAGCAAAAGCTGAGGCTGCACAGATAATTGCACAGGCCGAAGCTGAAAGGGAAAATCTTAAATCTAATGCTCATGACGAAGGTTATCAGATAGGAAAGAAATCTGGTTATGAAGAGGGAAAAGCTGAAGTTGACCGTCTTGTTGAACGAATGCATAAGATGATTGATGCTGTAATGATCAGAAGAGAAGAGATTTTACAGGAAACTGAAAGTCAGATAGTTGAACTTGTTATTTTAATGACACGAAAAGTCATAAAGATTCTCTCAGAAAATCAAAAAAATGTTGTTATGGCAAATACTCTTGCTGCTCTTAAGAAATTAAAGGCACGTGGACAGGTTACTTTAAGAGTAAATCTTGAAGATGTAAAATTAACTACAGCCCATGTAGATGAATTTATTCAGCATGTAGAAAAAGTTGAAGGTATTACAGTTCTAGAGGATTCTTCAGTTGACCAGGGTGGATGTATTGTTGAAACAGATTTTGGTGCTATAGATGCCCGAATTTCCAGCCAGCTTAACGAACTTGAAAATAAAATCCTTGAAATTTCTCCTGTTAAGAATATTAAACGTGATGATCCTCTTGTAAATGCAGATTAAACCGGGGGATTTTTTATGGATTCATTATCAAAGAAATTTAATTTTACAAAATATCTTGAAAATGTTGTTGATGCGGAAACTATAAAATATACAGGCAGAGTTTCAGCTGTAAAAGGACTTTCCATAGAAAGTGAAGGACCAAGTTCTGTTATTGGTGAAATGTGTTCTATCCGTTTGAGTAACGGGCTTTTGTTACCAGCAGAAGTAATTGGTCTTGATGGAAAGAAAGTTAGACTTACCGCTTTTGGTGATACCAGAGGTATTGAAGTTGGTTGTGAAGTTATTGCCAGTGGTAGTGTATTGAAAGTTCCAGTGGGACCAGGACTGTTAGGTCGTTCTATAGATGCCCTTGGTAGACCTTGTGATAATCTTGGTGAAATTATTCCAGAAACGTATTACCCGGCTATTGCCAGTCCTCCTGATGTTATGTCAAAACTTCCTGTTAATAAAAGACTGACTACTGGAGTAAGAGCCATAGATTCAGCTTTAACAGTAGGCAAAGGACAGCGTATTGGATTTTTTGGTGGATCAGGTGTTGGAAAATCAACTTTGATGGGAATGATAGCCAGAAATACTAATGCTGATATTAATGTAATTGGTCTTATTGGTGAACGTAACCGTGAAGTCCTGGATTTTATTGATAGAGACTTAGGAAAAGAAGGACTTAAACGTTCTGTAATTATTGTTTCTACAGGAGATCAGCCTGCAATCTGTCGTTTAAAAGCTGCCTATGTTTGTACAGCAGTAGCCGAATATTTTAGAGATCAAGGAAAAGATGTTCTCATGATGCTGGATTCTGTTAAACGATTTGCAGATGCTCAGCGTGAAATAGGACTTGCAAATGGAGAACCTGCTGCTCAGAATGGATATCCTCCTTCAGTGTTTGATTTAATTCCAAAATTACTTGAACGTACTGGTACAAATAATAAGGGATCTATCACTGCTTTTTATACAGTTCTTGTAGATGGTGATGATATGAATGAGCCTATTACAGATAAGGTTCGAGGTACTTTAGACGGACATATAGTTTTGGATAGAAATCTTGCAAAGGCCTATCATTATCCTGCAATTGATGTACTTAGTTCTGTCAGCCGTCTTGCTGGCCGGGTAACTGGAAAGCAGACTAAAAAAGCTGTAGGAATGCTTCGTTCAATGATGTCTTTATATAAAGAGAACGAGACTATAATTACTACAGGTATTTATGAAAAAGGTAGTTCACCAGAAATAGATCAGGTTATTCAGAAACATTCTGAAATTGAAGATTTTCTAAAGCAGGAAGAAACAGAAAAGTGTGATATGAAAGAAACTCTTGATAGACTTTCTGCACTTACTGGAATTGAAATTCCTGAAGAAGAATATGGTGAACAGCCTGCGTTGGACAGACTTGGACCTGGAGAAATTTCAAACCAGGAACAGAAGATTGAATAGAAAGGAGTATAGTCAATGGCTAAATTCTCCTTTCAACTTCAGAAAATCCTTGATTTACGTAATTCTGAAAAACAACAGGCAGAAGCTGAACTTGCTAAAGCCTTAGCTGTAGAAAATCAAATAAAAGAAAATCTAAAACAAATAGCATATCAATATACCACGTTAAAATCCCAAATGAAAGGATCTGTAAATATCGAGGATATAATCAGTCAGGGGCAATATAATAATCTTCTGGAATATCAAAAGGAAGAATTATTAAAACAGCAGGCTGAGGCACATCTTGTTACAGAGGAAAAACGTGGTGTCCTTCTTGAACTTATCAAAAAAACAACATCATTAGAAAAACTGAAGGAAAAACAGTTTCAGGAATTTAAAATTGAACAAAGACGATTAGAAAATATAAAAGCTGATGATTTGAATTCTAAAAGGTTTCAAAATAATACGAATTAGGTATATTTTTTTTGGAAGTTTCATTTTTTGCATCGAAAACGTTTGACAACGTAAATTCTTGAATTAAAATTAAGAATATAAAAGAAAATGACTTTGTTCTTTTTTACAAAGTTAGGAGGAAAAATGAAAAAATTAGTTAGTGTATTGTTGGCAGCAACAATGATTTGTGGTGTTTTCTTCACATCTTGTACAAAAAAAGATACAGGTAAGAAAGTAGTAGGTGTAGCAATGCCTACACAGTCATCAGAAAGATGGATTAATGATGGTGCAAATATGAAGAAACAGCTTGAAGCAAAAGGATACACTGTAGAACTTCAGTATGCTGAAGATGATGTTCAGCTTCAGGTTTCTCAGCTTGAAAACTTGATTGCAAAAGGTGTTGATTGTCTTGTTGTAGCAGCAATTGACTCTACTGCATTGGTTAATACTCTTGCTTCTGCAAAACAGAGTGGAATTCCAGTAATTGCTTATGACCGTCTTCTTATGGATACAGATGCTGTATCTTATTACGCAACATTTGATAACAAAGGTGTTGGTACAGCAATTGGTAAATACATCGAAGAAACAAAAGCTCTTTCAACAGCTAAAGCAGAAGGACGTCACTATAACATTGAATTCTTCATGGGTTCACCAGATGATAACAATGCTTTGTTCCTTTACAACGGTGTAATGGAAGTTCTAAAACCATACTTAGACAATGGTGTATTAATCTGTAAGACAGGTCGTACTTCATTTGAAAAAACATGTATTCTTCGTTGGTCACAGGAAACTGCTCAGCAGTGGTGTGAAAACTACCTCGCTGGTTTCTATGCTAATGAAAAACTTGACATTGCTTGTACAGCTTTTGATGGTTTTGCTTATGGTGTAAAAGCTGCTTGTGAAGGTGCTGGATACAAAGTTGGTGTAGACTGGCCATTAATCACAGGTCAGGATGCTGAACTTATGGCTACAAAAAATATCATTGGTGGATCACAGACAGCTACTATCTACAAAGATACACGTCTTCTTGCTGCAAAATGTGTAACAATGGTTGAAGCAGTTCTTAAAGGAACAGAACCAGAAATCAATGATACAACACAGTACAACAACGGAAAGAAAGTTGTTCCTTCATACCTCTGTACACCAGTTGCAGTTGATAAGAACAATGTTAAATCTGTTATTGTTGACGGTGGATATTATACAGCTGCTCAGTTAGGTCTCTAATTAATAGAAATTCAACTGAATAGCTAAGGGCAGTGATTGTTTAAGCTAAAGTTTTACAGTCACTGCTTTTTTTTTGTAATAATTAATAGGGGAAATTATAAATATGGCTGATGATGTAATTTTAAGAATGAATAACATCACTAAAGAATTTCCTGGCGTAAAAGCATTGGACAATGTAAATCTAGTTGTAAAACGAGGTGAAATTCATGCCCTTTGTGGTGAAAATGGTGCCGGTAAATCTACTTTGATGAACCTTCTTTCCGGTATATATCCTTATGGAACATATTCTGGTCAGATTATATATAATGGGGAAGAATGTAAATTTCATAATAATAAAGTAAGTGAAGAAAAGGGTATTGTAATTATCCATCAGGAACTTGCATTGAGTCCTTATCTTTCTGTTGCTGAAAATATATTTATGGGTAATGAACAGAAAGTATGCAAGGGTGTAATTGATTGGGATAAAACTCGTATTAAGGCCAAAGAAATGCTAAAAAAAGTTGGTCTTGAAAATGAAAATATAAATGCACCAATAATGAGTTTAGGTGTTGGAAAACAGCAGTTGATTGAAATTGCAAAAGCTCTTGCTAAAAAAGTAGAACTTTTGATTCTTGATGAGCCAACTGCATCTTTGAATGATGAAGAATCAGCTCATCTTCTTGATATTTTAAGGGAACTTAAAAATCAGGGAATTACTTGTATTATGATTTCTCATAAATTAAATGAAATCAATGCAATTGCTGACTCCATTACAATTATTCGTGATGGACAGTCCATTGAAACTCTTGTAAAGGGTGTAGATGACATAAGTGAAGAAAGAATTATCAAGGGAATGGTTGGTCGTGAATTAACAAACCGCTATCCTCCAAGAGAAAATATAAAAATTGGTGATGTAATTTTTGAAGTAAAAGACTGGAATGTATATCACCCGGAAGATTCTGACAGACATTTTATTAAAAATGTTAACTTTAATGTTCGTGCTGGTGAAGTTGTTGGACTTGCAGGTTTAATGGGTGCAGGTCGTACAGAACTTGCAATGAGTATTTTTGGAAAATCATGGGGACAGAAAATTTCCGGACATATTTTTATGCATGGAAAAGAGGTAAAAATCAATTCTGTTCGTGATGCTACAAATAATAGAATTGCTTATACTTCCGAAGACCGTAAAAACTACGGATTAGTCCTTATTGAAGATATTAAACAAAACATGACTATGGCTGCTTTGAATAATTTCTTCAGTAAAAAGGGTGTTGTAGACAGCAACAAGGAAATTCTTGATGCAGAAGATTATCGTCAGAGGATTAACATCAAAACTCCATCAATAAATCAGACTGTAGGAAATCTTTCTGGTGGAAATCAGCAGAAAGTTGTTCTTGCAAAATGGATGATGACTCAGCCAGATGTTCTAATTCTTGATGAACCTACTCGAGGTATTGATGTTGGTGCTAAGTACGAAATCTATTGTGTAATTAATGAACTCGCAAAAGCAGGAAAAGCAGTTATTGTTATTTCTTCTGAGATGCCTGAAGTAATTGGTACTTGTGATAGAGTTTATGTAATTAATGAAGGTGAAATTGCAGGTGAATTAAATAAAGATCAACTTACTCAAGTAAATATTATGAAGTGTATTGTTGATCATAATGCTAAAAGAGGAGCTTAAAGATGGAATACAAATCATTGGAAAATAAAAAAACAGTAAATATTGATATTAAGCAATTTGGTATGGTTATTGCTCTTATAGCAATTTTCTTGATTTTCTTTATTTTTACAGGCGGAAAAAATGCATCTCCTGTAAATATCAACAACATTATCATGCAGAATGGTTATGTTGTTATTCTTGCTGTTGGTATGCTTCTTTGTGTACTTACAGGTAATGTTGATTTAGGCGTTGGTTCTATTGTAGCCCTTACTGGTGCTTGTTCAGCTATTCTGGTAGTAGATTTAGGCTGGCCGGTTCCAATTGCTTTTCTTGTTGCATTAATTGTTGGTGCTGCTTCAGGTGCATTTGTTGGTTTCTTTATATCGGAACTTCATATTCCTCCTTTTGTTGTTACCCTTGCAACAATGCTTATGGGACGTGGTTTAACATATACTATGTTGAAGGCTCAGACAAAAGGTCCTACTCCTGCTGTTTATAACTTTATTGGTGCTGGTTTCTTCCCAACAATAAAAGTTCCATTCTTTGCTACAGCTGAACAGGTTGCACGATTGAATGCAGCTAAAGGAACAGATACTTTTGCTCAGGTAATGGCAAAAACTCCTCATATTGATTTGATTACTATTCTTGTTGCTATTATTGCAACTGTGTTTATTATTCTTGCTGAAATTAAGAGTCATAAAACAAAACAGAAGTATAATTTCCCAACAAATCCATTGTGGCAGAGAATTGTAAAAATTGCTGTTATTCTTTTCATCATGTGGTTTATTTTGTATAAACTTGCAAGAAATAATGGTCTTCCAATGGTATTGGTTTTATTAGCCATTATTGTAGGAATCTATCATTTTATTACAAGCAAGACAGTAGCTGGACGTCAGGTATATGCACTTGGTGGTAATGAGAAGGCTGCTCGTTTATCTGGAATTAATACAAGACGTGTATTCTTCTGGGTTTACACAAATATGGGATTCTTAGCAGCTGTAGCAGGTATTGTTCTTTCTGCACGTAACGGTTCTGCAACTCCAAAAGCTGGTGATGGATTCGAACTTGATGCTATTGCTTCTTGTTATATTGGTGGTGCAGCTGCTGCCGGTGGTGTTGGTACAATTATGGGTGCTGTTGTTGGTGCTTTTGTAATGGGTGTATTGAACAATGGTATGTCATTAATTGGATGGTCTACAGATATTCAGAAAGTAGCAAAAGGTGCTGTACTTCTTGGTGCTGTAATTTTTGATATGGTTTCTAAACGAAAAAAGAAATAGTTTAGAAAATATATAAATAATAAAGAGGCCGTGAATATTTATTGTTCACGGTCTTTTTTTTGTTTTTTAAAAATATCCTGAAGAACTTAAGGATATATAAGAACTTCAGGATAAAATTCGGTAATTAATATTTAAATGCACTGCCACCAATGAATTCTCTGATGATAGATCTATTAGGAACGGCTGTAGGAGCAATTGTACAGAAGTTTTCTAAGAAAGAAAGTAATCTTTGTGCTTCTGCATACTGAGGCATTAAAGGAGTAACTCTTCTTAAAAGAGGAGCTGCGTAAACTCTTAGAACTGAAAGTTCATAGTCCAGGGCAGTATTTAATACTGCATCTGCATTGTTCTGGAAAGGGTATATATGGAGTTCTTCACCTTTACGAACGCTTGGCCACATATCAATTGTGCCTTCTGCAGGTTTTCCTCTGAAATTATAGTCACGAACTATACGTCTGATTAGCCGGTTGTCGCTTGTAGAAATACGGTTATGATCATCCAGATTAAGCTGTGTTAGAGCAGAAAGATAAATCTTGAACTTATATTCAGCTGGAACTTTTGGAGTTAATTTCTCATTAAGACCGTGGATACCTTCCATAATGAGGATTTCATTTTTAGCAAGTTTCATTGTATTTCCTTCTTCAAAGTAACTTGTACCAGTGTGGAAATCATAAGATGGCAGATTAATTTCTTTTCCTGCAAATAGATCCATTAAGTTGTTGTTTAATAATTCAATATTTAGTGCTTCCAGACATTCAAAGTCAGGTTCACCGTTTTCATCTTTTGGAGTTTTATCTCTTCCAACGTAATATGAATCCAGACTGATTACTTTAGGCATATAGCCCATAGCCTGAAGTTCAAGAGCCAGTTTTTTTGCAGATGTTGTCTTTCCTGAAGAAGATGGACCCGCAATCAATACAACTCTTACAGTTCCTCTATCTACAATTTGACTGGCAATTTTTGAAATATTTTTCTGCTGAAATGTTTCTGTAATATCAATGAAGTCATTGACCTTTCTTTGGGCAATCAGTTCATTCAAAGAAGCTGCAGAGGTTACTTCAATTCTCTTTCCCCAGTCTTTATATTTTTTGTAGACTTCAAAAAGTTTTGGCTGGTCAACAAATTTTGTAAGGACATTTGGATCTTCTTTTTTAGGAAACCGTAATAAAAATCCATCTCCATATTTTAACAACTCAAAAGTTTTAAGAACTCCTGTTGAAGAAACAAGTGGTCCAAAATAAATGTCTGAAAAGTCGTCAATGGTGTTGATTTTTATTGATGGTGTTCCTATGTAATTTAACTGTTTTCTTGTTTCTTTTAGACCTAATTTTTCAAAAAGAACTGTAGCTTCTTCATAAGAAATTCTTTCTGTTGCGATAGGAAGATTTCTGGAAACCAGCTCCTTCATCTGTGCAGAAATAGATTCAATTTCCTTTTCTGTTAAAGAAATGTCAGCATCAAAGGTATAATAATATCCGTAATCAAGACTATGTCCTACAACAAGACGTGTGTCTGGAAATAATTTATGTGCTGCAGTGGCAAGAAGAAGGCAGAGTGATCTTCTGTAAATGGCAGCTCCATCTTTTGTGGAACTTAATACAGGCTCTAATGTGGATGTATATTGGAGTCTTTTTTCTAATGAACAAAGTTCATTATTAATTTTTACAGCATAAATATTTTCACTATTTTCTGAAAAATTATTTAATAATTCAAAAACCTGAGTTCCTGATTCTACTGTCAGGTTTTTAGTGATTTTATCATTCTCTTTTATAGAGACTTTAATTTCTTTAGACATGATGTACTCCTCCTAAAAATCAAAAAAAAAGATTTATATACAATATTATAGGTTACAAATTTTGGGATTGCAAATTAATATATTGAAGTAAAATCATTATATTGCCAGGGCAAACGCATTATAAACAAAAATCCGATTTTTTGGCTCCCAGTCACGGTTGCGTGATTCAAAACCGCGCAATAATGCGCTACACGCTTTTTGTGGTATAGAAACTATTGAACTGCCGCTTCGCAGCAGCCACAA
>JALEPQ010000141.1 GCA_022768685.1 Spirochaetia bacterium | reverse complement strand
CCCCGTTCTTTTATCTGTCTTCCCTGAAATAAGGAATTCCCAAAGCTTCTGGAGACTGATTTTCTTTTTTATTATGCATACTAGTAATTACAAGAACCACAATAGTCACAAGATACTGTGACATTTTAAATAACTCCTGAATGCTTCTGCTTAATCCTGGAATGTACATATACAAAATGTAAAGGGCCCCAAAAAGGAATGAGCCTAAAATTGCCTTTCTTGAATCCCACAGACTGAAAATTACAAGAGCAACAGCAAGCCACCCTCTGTCACCAAAACCGTTGTTAGTCCATGTTCCGCCAAGATATTCCATTACAAAGTAAAGTCCACCTAATCCGGCAATAGCACCACCTGCCACTGTAGCAATATACTTATATTTGTTGATATTAATCCCCGCAGCATCAGCTGCCCCTGGATTTTCGCCAACTGCACGTAAATTCAAACCTGCTCTGGTTTTTAATAGAAAAAATGCAACAAGAAAAGCAAGAATAATAGCAAAGTAAGTTAAAAATCCATAAGAGAATAGAATCTTTCCTATAACAGGGATTTTGCTCAATCCCGGAATTACAGCCTGATATGCACTAGCTGTTTTTGCAACACTAACCTGTCCAACTCCCCCTGCAAGTTTTGAAATTGATCCACCAAAGAAGTTTCCAAAGCCAATTCCAAAAGTTGTAAGTGCCAGACCTACAACATTTTGATTTGCACGTAATGTAATAGTAAGAAAACTGAAAATCAAAGCTCCTAATGCAGAACAAAGCAAAGCTGCCAGAAGTGAAATAATCATTCCTACAAAAGGAATTGGATTTCCAGAAGCACTTTCATAAAAAAATGCCCCTAAAAGACCTGCAATTCCTCCCATATACATAAGTCCTGGAATACCAAGATTCAAGTTTCCTGATTTTTCTGTGACAATTTCACCTATTGATCCGAATAAAATACCAATTCCCTGAACAATTGATTTCTGAATAAATGTCCAAATAATCATAATTAAGCTTCCTTTCCTGTTTTTTTGTTGTTTCTGGCTTTTTCAAAGATAACTTTATACTTTGTAAAGAAGCTGCTTCCAATAAGGAAGAAAATAATAATTCCAATAATAATATCAGATACGTTTTCATTAAGACCAAACTGACTGGCAATCTGAACAGCTCCGTTTTCCATCAAACAAAGGAAAAATGAAATTACAATCATGGCAAACGTATTAAAATTAGACATCCAGGCAACAATAATAGCTGTAAATCCTCTTCCACCTGCCAGACTTGTACTGATTGTATGACTTGCACCACTTACAACTAAACAGCCTGCAAGACCACAAATACCACCAGAAAGTGCCATTGTTCGTATAATAACCTTTTTTACATTTATGCCGGCATATCTTGCTGTATTCCAGCTTTCACCTACAACGTTGATTTCATATCCATGTTTTGTATAGCGTAAATAAAATGTAACAAAACCTGTAACCAGAACTGTAAGAATCAGATTTAATCCGTAACGCTGACCAAACACTGAAGGAAACCATCCCTGACTGGTAAGAGGATTAATTACACCAACTGAATTAGAACCTGCTGGATTTTCCCAGAAAACAATACAGAATGTAATAATCTGCATTGCAATATAATTCATCATCAGAGTGAATAATGTTTCATTAGTGTTCCATTTTGCTTTGAATAAGGCTGGAATAAGTCCCCACACCGCACCGGCAAGAGCACTGCAGAGCATAATCATAATTATTAAAAGCCAGTTTGGAATTGCAGAACCATAAATCATTAAAGCGGCACTTGCTAATCCACCCATAAGAATCTGACCTTCTGCACCGATGTTCCAGAAACGCATTTTAAAAGCAGGGACTAACCCAACTGCCACCATGAGAAGAACCAGCATATCGCGGATTGTTACCCATACACGGCGTTTTGTTCCTAAGGCACCGTTCAAAATGCCGCCATAAACTTCAAATGGATTCAAATCTGTAACAGAAATAATTACTAAAGCACACAAAATAAGTGAAAGCAAAACAGCAGCCAGTTTTATTAAAATAGACTGATATAAAGGAGTTTCTTTTTTAGCCAATCTAATATTCATTATTTTACATCCTCCACTTGAGCTGTCATTAAATAACCAACCTGCTCTTTTGTTGTTGTTCTGGCATCCACAATTCCGGTAATTTTTCCATTGTTCATTACCATAATTCTGTCACATAAATCAAGAAGAACATCCAGATCTTCAATTACACTGATTACTGCAACGCCTTTCATTTTCTGATCTGTAAGTTGATTATAAATTGCGTATGAAGAGTTAATATCCAGACCACGAACAGGATATGCAACCATAAGAACGTCTGGATGAGAAGAAATTTCCCTTCCAACCAGAACCTTCTGAACATTACCCCCAGAAAGTCTTCTTACCGGATACTCAATACTTGGAGTTACAACTTCCAGTTTTTCCCTGATTCGTAGGGCAAGTTTTCTAGGTTCCTTTCTGCTTACCAGAGTATTGTTTCCCTTTTTGTAAGTTTTCAGCATAACATTATCAGTCATGCCCATAGAACCAACTAGTCCCATTCCCAGCCGGTCTTCTGGAACAAAAGCAATATTTGCTCCGGCTTTTTTTATCTGCTTAGTTGATTTGTTAGTAAGATCAACTTCTACATCATCTTTGCTAATAAATGTAATTTTACCTTCTGAATAATGAGTCATTCCTGCTATACATTCAAAAAGCTCCTTTACACCACATCCCGCAATTCCTGCAATGCCAAGAATTTCTCCAGCTTTAGCAGAAAAACTTACACTATCAAGAGCTTTTAAACCTTCATCTGAATAACAAGTAAGATTTTCTACTTCCAGCACTTTACGTGGATTTGCCGGTAAAGTACGTTCAATATCAAGGCTGATTTTTTCACCGACCATCATTTCTGTTAATTCCTGAATAGAAGTTTCACTGGTATTAACAGTTGCTATATATTCACCTTTTCTCAAAACTGAAACACGATCAGAAATTTCCATTACTTCATTTAATTTATGAGTAATGATGATAATAGATTTTCCAGCCTTCCTCATATTTCTTAAAACATTAAAAAGGCTTTTTGTTTCCTGTGGAGTTAAAACCGCAGTTGGTTCATCAAGAATAAGGATATCTGCACCTTTATATAAAACTTTTATAATTTCAACAGTCTGCTTTTCAGAAACAGACATATCATAAATTTTCTGATCAAGATTGATTTTAAAACCGTATGCATCACAAATTTCCTTTAAATCAGCCTTGATTTTATCCATATCCAGAATTTTTGAGGTATTCTGTCCAAGAATAATATTTTCCGCAGCGGTAAATACATTTACCAGTTTGTAGTGTTGATGCACCATACCAATATGATAATTGAAAGAATCCTTTGGAGAGTGGATTGCAACTTCCTTTCCATCAATAAAAATCTGCCCTTCATCAGGGCGATAAATGCCGGCAATCATATTCATTAAAGTGGTCTTTCCACTTCCGTTTTCACCAAGAATAGCCAGGATCTCATGTTTGTTTACCGAAAGATTTACATTTTTGTTAGCGGTAACTGAACCAAACCGTTTAGTAATGTTTTTTAATTCAATTGCAACCATAATTTTTATAAATTAAGAATTCCCTAAAAAAATAATCCGACAGCAGAAAAACTACCATCGGATTCAAGTATATCAAATTGATAAATAATGTTTAAGAATAAAATATTTATTATCCAGGGCAAACGCATTATAAACAAATATCCGATTTTTTGGCTCCCAGTCACGGTTGCGTGATTCAAAACCGCGCAATAATGCGCTACACGCTTTTTGTGGTATAAAAACTATTAAACTGCCGCTTCGCAGCAGCCACAAAAAGAGTGTTTTTGAACCACGCCCCGCTCCTTCGCACC
>JALEPQ010000136.1 GCA_022768685.1 Spirochaetia bacterium | reverse complement strand
GCGCAATAATGCGCTACACGCTTTTTGTGGTATAGAAACTATTAAACTGCCGCTTCGCAGCAGCCACAAAAAGAGTGTTTTTGAACCACGCCCCGCTCCTTCGCACCAACATTACGGAAAAGCGTTTATAATGCGTTTGCCTTGCGGCAAATTTTGAGTATTGTAGCAGAAAATACACTTATTTGCTATAATGTGGCTATATGGGATATAAGAATGACCGTAGAGCAGCTTTAAAAAAGTTGAAGTTGCTCTCATATAACGGTAAGGTTGGAACTGAGAATTTTCGTAAAAGAATAGATGACGCTTTTAAGGTTGTTTTTTTGCCTAATAATGTAGAATGTTCTGAATATAAATACGGAAATATTGTTTGTGATATTCTTTCTCCAGAAATTTATGCTTCCAACAGGGTTATGCTTTATATTCATGGTGGTTCTTTTGTGGGTGGATCTCGATCTGCGTACAGAAGTTTCTGCTCTTCTCTGGCAAGTAAATGCTATTGTCGGGTTGTGATTCCAGAGTTCAGACTTGCACCATCAAATCCATATCCTGCAGCAACAGATGATATTCAGAATGTATTTAAGGCTCTTTTTACAGAAGAACAGATTGCCTGTTCTCTGAATTCTCAAAACGGGCATAAAATGGAACCGGAAATTATTATAGCCGCTGATGGGTCTTCTGCATCTATTGCATGTTCCCTGATTTTTAATTTAAGAGAACGTTATAGAAAACAGATAAAAAAAGTTATTTTATTTTCCCCATGGTTGGATTTATCTCCTGATTCCCGCATTTTTTCGGCAAAAAAGATTAGTGATGAAGTATTAAACGGAGATTCTATAAAGAAAAGTACTGTGGTTTATACTTATGAATCTAATACAAAGCGATCAGCAGTTTCTCCTTTGCGTGCATCTGAAGAAGATCTGGAGAATTTTCCTTCTACTATTATCCAAATGGGTGGAAAAGAACTTTTATTGCCGGATGCACAGGATTTTGCTGAAAAACTGAAGGCAGCTGGTAATGAAGTCATTCTTGATGTATGGCCTGATATGATGTTCATGTTTCAATTGGCTGATGAATTTTTGAGAGAAAGTCACCTGGCATTAGATAAAATCGGAAGGATAATCACAAATATGGACGAAACTTCTGCGGCTATTCAGATTGATAACAAACCTGTACTTGAAAACAGCTTAAAATCAGAAGCTTGATCAGACAAAATAAAATTTTAGGAGTTTTTTATGGAATTATTGTCTCCTGCTGGAAATGTCGAAAAATTGTATTATGCCTATGCCTATGGTGCAGATGCAGCTTATATTGGTCTTAAAAAATTTTCATTGCGCGTAAAGGCTGATAATTTTTATGAGGATGAATATAAACGGGTTCAGGAATTAAAACAGAGATTTCCAGAAAAAAGGCTTCATTGTGCCTTAAATATTTCCTTTCATGATGAAGAAATTGATAATTTTAAGAGTAATCTTGATTATTTTAAGCAATATCCAATAGATGCTTTTATTGTTCAAGATATTGGTATTGTACCCCTTTTGCAAAAGGAATTTCCTGGTGCTGAACTTCATTTGTCAACTCAGGCATCTTGTGTAAATAGTGAAGCCGTAAAAATGTATCAGAAAATGGGGTTCAAGAGGGTTGTCTTGGGGCGAGAAATCTCTTTAGATCAGATTAAACGTATAAAAGACTCTGTCCCTGAAATGGAACTGGAAGCATTCTGTCATGGAGCTATGTGTATTGCCTATGCAGGAAGATGTCTTATGAGTGCTTATTTGACTGGAAGAAGTGCCCAAAGTGGATTCTGTTCTCATTCTTGTCGCTGGAACTTTAAGTTAAGTACAAAAGGGACAGAGTTAAATGATTCTGAGTTAAGTACAAAAGGGACAGAGTTAAATGCTTCTCATATCCTTTCTCCTGTAGAAGCTAAATCTCTTGCTGAAAGTGGACTTTTTCAGATTGAAGAGGAACAGCGTAAGGGTGAATATTTCCCTGTTTTTGAAGGAGATGATTTTACAGCAATTCTTTCTTCAAAAGATATCAATATGGTTAATCATCTTGCTGATATGAAGGCTGCCGGTTTAGATTCCCTGAAAATTGAAGGCCGCATGAAATCTATCTACTATGTTGCAATGGTTACTCGCGCGTATAGAAAGGCTTTGGATGTGGTTGAGGGAAAAATTTCTCCAGAGGAAGCTGTTCCTTATGTGGAAGAACTTGAAAAAGTAAGTCATCGTGAAAGTACAACAGGATTTTATTATCATAAAACTGATGCAGATAAAACTACTGTTGGGGCAAGTGACAGTCAGTATCAGCTGGCCGCTCAGATAGGAAATGAAGTATCCGGTTCAGAATGTGATGCAATATTACAAAAGGGACAGAGTCGCGCAGAAGAATATGCAAAAGAACTTGAAAATATGCATCCTCAGGCTCGTCAGGCTCGCTTAAAAGATCTTGAAATTCATGCTGACAGACGTGTCATTTCCGAGGATAAAAAAGACGGCTGGTTTATGTATGAACTTAAAGCCTTGAATATGATTAAAGCTGATGAACCAGTTGAATTTGTTTCTCCGGAATTCTGTACACTTGTTGTAAATCCCGAAAATTACAGTTTGATTAATCCTGAGACTGGTTTAAAAATAAATTGGGTTTGTGACGGTCATCCTTGTGTGATTTATCTGAATCAAAAACTACCGGAAGGTTCTTTGCTCAGGACTCTTGATCCTGACTATGTTGAAGGAAAAATCCGGGATACAGGAAGATAGTTTCTATATTTTATTCTTTTATCTTCCATTCAACTTGAATGCTGCGTTTTGCTTTTTCTGGAATCCTCTGATAAATCAGACAGTCTGCTCTGTGAATTGAAATGCCCTTTGTTTTTGTAACGTAGCCTTCAATAACATCCGGGAATTTTGGTTTACAGCATTGGGCAAAATTATACAGAACGTTTCTTTCTCCCTGAACGAGAATTTCTGTAATAACTGTCTTTTTTGTACCTTCCGGGTGAACTTCATTTTTTTTAGCTCTTTTTTTTCTTTGATGAAGAAGCTGATCATCATTTAATGTTGATTCCGCCTTTTCAGCTGCTTTCTGAGCTTCCATTTTTTCGCTGAAGGTTGCATCGTTAGACAATAGCCATGAATGAATTCTTTGATGGGCTTTTGACGTTTTTACAGAATTCAACTGAGTTTCTGTTGGATGTGCATTAGGATTTGTAATGATTTCAATAATCTGAGTATTCTGCAATGGCTTTGTTAAAGGAATGATTTTACCATCGGCTTTTGCACCAACTATCTTTTCTCCAATTGCAGAATGAATTGAATAGGCAAAATCGATTGCATTAGCTCCTGCAGGAAGTTTTTTTACATCGCCTTTTGGTGTAAAAACATATATTTCGTCGCCTAAGAGTTCATTTTTTAATGTAGAAAATGAATTTTCATCGGTGAGCAGATTTTCCTTAAATTTCTGGAGCCTGTTAAAAATATCCAGTTTATCTTCTTCAACAAGATCTTTATTTGTGCCTTTTTTATACAACCAATGACTTGCAATTCCGTGTTCTGCCATATTGTGCATCTGGTGTGTTCTAATCTGAATTTCCAGAGCTTTTCCTTCACACATTACTGTTGTATGCAGTGACTGATATCCGTTTGCTTTTGGCATGGCTATGTAATCTTTAAATCGGCCATCTAGTGGAGTCCAAAGACCGTGTACAATTCCAATCAGAGTATAGCATTCTGATGGGGTGTTACAAAGAATGCGTAATGCCAGCAAATCAAAAAGTTCATCAGCTTCTTTATTGCGTTTTTTCATTTTCTGATAGATAGAATAGAAGTGTTTTGCACGGCTTTGTATCTGAACTTCAATACCCATTTTTTCAGCCTGCTTGTATATGTTGTTTACTGCATTTTGAAGGTAGATTGATCGTTCTTCTTTTTTTTGACTTACAATTGCCTTAATCTGCTGGAAGACTGCCGGGTTTGTATATTTCAGGCTTAAATCTTCAAACTCGTTTTTTTCCTTCTGCATTCCCATTCTGTCTGCTAAAGGTGCCCAGATATCAATTGCGCCTTCTGCCAGCACTTTCTGATATTCATGATCCAGATGTTTTATGTTTCTGATTCTGTCAAGTCGGTCAGCCAGTGTAATAAGGATTATTCTTACATCATCGCACATTGCAAAAAGCATATTTCGGATTGCATCTGACTGGTGAATTGTCTTGGAATTCATGGGAATGTTCAGGATTCTGTTTGTAGTCTGTATTACCTTGAAGGTATTCTCGCCAAATTCGTTTTTTATAACATCTTTAGGAACTTCATATTTTAGAGCCGAATGTAGAAGTGCAGAAACAATTGTTTCCTTATCCAGTTTATTTTCTGCAAGTATGTTTGCAACTCTGAGAGGATGCATGTAACTTGGTTCGCCGTTTGATCTGATTATGGCTTTTGTTTTTTCTACAAGGAGATTCCAGGCTCTTGTAATCTGTGATTTTTCTTCACTGGTAAAGTAGTCATTTTTTTGAAAAAATTCATTGAGAAGGCCATCTGAATCTGTAATGTCACTTTTAAAAATAAATTCTTTACTCATTTCACCTTTTATCCCGTTTGTTAAAAAATAACAAATATTTTAGATAAATAACAGTAATTTTTATAAAATAGATTTGTTATTTTTAGTATGATTTACGTACGAAAAAAGGAAATTTATGTTATGCATTTTAAGAAGATACTTATATTATCAGCAGTTACATTTTTAAGTTTTACTATTTCTGCACAGGAAAAAGCTGTTTATACGCTGACAGCTGATGAAGCTGTAATTCTTGCTACAGATAATAATGTAAATCTTAAAAGACAGAAACTGAGTCTTGATCTTTTGAAAAAGAAAAACGCAACATCCTGGAACAGTGTATCACCATCTGTAAGTGGAACGGGAACTTATTCTCATTCTTTTCTGGAAACAAAACCTGCTAATCCTGTGACAGACACCTTATCAGGTACTGTTTCTGTTTCTATGGCATTGTCACCTGCATTGTTTACATCTATAAAAACTGCAGCACTTAATTATGAAAACGGAAAATCATCTTATGAAGATGCTGTCCGTTCAATTGAGTTGAATGTTAGGAAACTTTATTACAGTCTTATTTTTGCAAAAGAAAATATCAGTTTGCAGGAAAGAAACCTTGAGACTGCAAAACAGCGATATGAATTAAATCTGGATAAATACAACAAAGGACAGCTCTCTGAACTGGATATGCTTTCTTCAATGTATTCTTACGATAGTGCTAAACCAAGTCTGGAATCTTCAATCATCACTTATGAAAATAATATTGCCACTTTTAAGCAGACTTTAGGATTAAAGCAGGATGAAGAAATCATTCTTACAGGCAGTCTGGACGATTTTTCAAAATTAGGAGAAATTTCTGTTGATGTTGTCATAGAAGAAATTCCGTCTGTGAAAACATTAAAAAGAAATCTGGAAATTGCAAAGGCTAATCTTATGGCCACTAGATTTACAGCCTGGGGACCATCTGTATCTTTGGGTTATAATTATGGTTATAGTTCTGCTCTTGCAAATGATGAATGGAGTGATTTTTCTAATTCTACTAATTCTCTTTCTGTTAATGTTAGAATTCCTCTGGATGGATATCTTCCATGGTCAACTGGTTCTGTAAATATAGCTGCAATGAAAACCAGTGTGAAAGATCTGGAACTTCAGCTTGAAAATGAAAAAACTACTGCAGAATTAAATATTCAGAACAGTGTAAAAAAAATCAAACAGGCAGAAAGTCAGCTAACTGCCTTAGAACAGAATGTTCAGCTGGCGCAGAAAACTTATGATATGACTTTAAATGCATATAACCATGGTTCCAGAGATTTACTTACTTTGCAAAGTACAGCTGATGCTTTATTAAGTGCAAAAACAAGTTTGCAGTCTCAGTTATATACTCTGGCATCTGCTATTCTTGATTTGGAAAATACTTTAGGTATTCCTTTTGGCACATTAGGAAAAACAGAAAATTAGATTAATTGAATTTATCAGGAGTGATTATAAAAATGGAAAATAAAGAGATTGTTGAAACAACAGAAAAAAAATCAACTTCAAAAAGATTAGTGTCAGTTATTATTGCGCTGTCAATTGTAATTATAGTTTTATTGCTTTTACTTGGAATAAACGGTGGCAATAAGAAAAAGGGAGGGATGCCTGGTGCACCTTCTGCTGCTGGTGCTCCTGCAGGAATGCCTGGTAAAGGAAAAGGTGGCTTTGATGGCGGTCCAACAGTCACTCCTGTAAAGGCAGTTGTAGCAAAAAATACAGTGCTTCATGATTATGTAATTACAAATGGCGAAGTTGAAACTCAAACTGCAATTGAAGTTTTTCCTTCTATCGGTGGTAAAGTTGTACAGATGAATGTTTCATTAGGTTCTCCTGTAAAACAGGGTGATGTGATTGCCTATATAGACCCTTCTGAAGCCGGATCTTCTTATCAGAAAAGCCCTGTTGTTGCACCAATTTCAGGAAGTATTATTTCTTCTCCTGTAAAGACGGGTCAGAAAGTTAGTGCATCTTCCGTTGTAACAAAAATCGGAGATATAGAAAATCTTCAGATTACAGCAAGTGTTCCAGAACGTTATGTTGCAGATCTATCAATTGGCTTGAAAGCTGAAATTTCTCTTGAAGCTTATCCTGGTATTGTTTTTCCAGCTACCGTAGTGAGAATTTCACCTGTTCTTGATGCAACAACTCGCACTAAAGAAGTAATCCTGAACTTTGATGATAAAGATCTGCGTGTAAATGCCGGTATGTTTGCAAAAATAAAGCTTTATACAGTTGATTATGCAGGAAAAATTGCCATTCCTCAGGATGCTCTTACAAATCAGGGGGACAAATATTTCTTGTATGTTGTAAAAGAAGATAATACTGTTGAAAAACGAGAAGTAACTTTAGGCAAGAATGTTGGTGGATATTATCAGATTTTAAGTGGAATAAATGCTGGTGAAACTGTTGTAACTGCCGGAATGTTGACTTTATCAAATGGATCTTCAGTAAAGGTTATTCAGTAAATTTTTCAGGTGGAGTTTAGAAAAAATGAGTTTAAGTAGAAAAACCATGGATCATCCAATTCTGGTATTAATTATCTTTGTATTGCTGGGACTTATGGGTACTTTTACTTTGAGTAAAATTGCTGTTGCGTTAATGCCTGATATGGAAAGGCCAGTTGTTATGGTTATGACAACTTACGCAAATGCAGGCCCTGAATCTGTAGAGACAACAATCACAAAACCTATTGAATCTGCCGTTGTAAGTGTAAGCGGATTGAAGAATCTTTATTCAACTTCAAGTGAAGGTTCTTCAACGGTTCAGATGGAATTTGATTATGGAACTGATCTTGATGTAATAGTAAATGACATTCGAGATAAACTTGACCGTGTAACGCGAAGTCTTCCTGATGCTGCAGGAACTCCAACTATTTTCAGATTTTCAGGAAGTTCCATGCCTATTATGCGAATTCTTGTTCGTGGAAATCGTTCTGTAGATAATCTCAAGCTGATTGCAGAAAATCAGATAGTGGATATCATTGAGCAGGCTGATGGTGTTGCTCAAGCTGATGTTAACGGTGGTAGAACTGCTCAGGTAAATGTTGAACTGAATCAGAACAGAATGGCAGCTTATGGATTTACTATTCCTGTGGTTGTGGCTGCACTTTCCAAACAGAATCTTGAACTTGGTGGTGGTAAAGTACAGGAGGGGCATAAAAATTATATTGTACGTACTACAGGAGAATTTTCTAGTATTGATGAAATTAATAATACTGTAATTGCCAGAAAAAATGGATATGATATTAAACTCAGTGATATTGGTACAGCTTATCTTGGGTACGCAGAAACTACATCAGAATCATATATTAATGGTGAAAAGGGCGTTTATGTTTCTGTTACAAAAGCTTCTGGAAAAAATACTGTTAATGTTGCAAAAAGTGTCTACAAGAAAATTGATCAGCTGAAGAATGTTCTCCCTTCAGATATTACTTTAGAAATAATTTCAGATGATACTGAATCAATTAATGAAACTATTGATACTTTAAAAAAATCGCTTTTGGAAGGTTTGATTCTTGCAGTTGTAATTCTGTTCATCTTCCTTCAGAACTTTAAGTCTACAATTATTATTGCTATTTCTATTCCATTGTCTATGATTATTACATTATTTGTAATGAGTATGACAGGAATTACCTTGAACATGATGACTTTAACTGGTCTTATCTTAGGTCTTGGTATGGTAGTAGATGCATCAATTGTAATGATTGATAATATTTATTCATACCGGCAGCGAGGAACAACGCCAAAAATGGCTGCTATTTTAGGTTCCCAGGAAATGCTCATGTCAGTAGTGTCTGGAAACCTTACTACCATCTGTGTATTCGTTCCATTCCTTTTCTTCATTGCTGAGCTAGGTTTTATGGGACAGATGTTCCAGGGAATTATTTTTACTATTGTAATTGCTTTGCTGTCTTCTCTTGCAGTAGCCGTGTTCCTGGTTCCAGTTCTTGCAGGAAAATTCCTGCCTTTATCAAACAGAAATGAAAAGCCTGTAAGTAATAGAATTCTTAAGAAAATTTACGGGGCATTTGAGTTTATCTTGAATAAAATTACTCAGGGATATTCCTGGTTACTGAAAAAGGCTCTTAATAATCGCCTTGTAACTTTAGTGCTGGTAATTGGTATTCTTGTAGTTGCATTTGGATTAATTCCTACCATGCAGATTAATTTGATGCCTTCTGGTAATGATGATTCAGTAACTTTGTATGTTACTTTGCCTATAGGTACTCCTGTTAGTGAAACTCAGGATGTTATTCTTGCTTTTGAAGAAATTATTACAGAGGAAGTTCAGGGGTATGAGAATATTACAACTTCTATTGGACGGTCTAACAGAACAACAGACTCTAATAAGGGTAATATTCAGATTACTCTTCCAGATTCTAAAAATAGAATAGATGATGCTGCAACAATTCAGAAAAAACTGAGAGCACATTTTGAACAGTTCCCTGGTACAACTTTTAGCTTTGCTGCCGGATTTAGAGGCCAGATGATGGGATCAGATATTGATATTGCAATCCGTTCTAATGATATGGATGCAGCAATGGATGTGGCGGATAAAATTTCAGAAGTGATTAGTTCTCTGGGAAATACAAGTGAAGCAAGCATAAGTATGGATAGAGGTCTTCCTCAGGTAGAAGTTGTAATTGATCGTGATCGTGCGTATCAGTTTGGTGTTGATGTAACTACAGTAGCAAAGGAAATCAACTATGCTATTAATGGTGTAACAGCAAGTACATATCGAAATAATGGTAATGATTACTATGTAAAAGTCATGTATCGACCTGAAGACAGAAAAACAATAGATGATCTTGAATCAATTTATGTAACAGGTTCTTCTGGAAAAGTTTCAGTATCAAATTTTGCCAGCTTGAAAAAAGGTGTAGGTCCAGTTTCAATTTCCAGAGAAAATCAGACCCGTATTATTCATGTTACTGCAAGTATTCTTGATACAACAAATGCTAATGTTGTTGAAAATAAAATTAAAGAAGGAATAAGTAATAGTTTTATTATCCCAGAATCTGTTACTGTAAGTTATGAAGGTTCATGGAAAGATACAACTGAACAGATGAATCTTTATATGAAGATTATTTTGATGGCAATTATTCTTGTATTTGGAGTAATGGCCGCTACTTACGAAAGTTTTAAAGCTCCTTTGATCAATCTTGCTACAATTCCATTTATGGTTATTGGTGTAATTTTCATTTACAAGCTTACAGGTCAGGCTATTTCAATGATGACAATGGTCGGTTTTATCATGCTGGTAGGTATTGTTGTAAATAACGGTATTATTCTTGTTGACTATATTAATATGCTGGTTGGTCGTGGAATGAAGATTATGGATGCCTGCTATGAAGCCGGAAGAAGCCGTCTTCGTCCTGTGTTGATGACAACTTTGACAACAATTTTAGGTATGCTTCCTATGTGCTTTGCAACAGAAGGTCAGGCTGGTATGGTTCAACCTATTGGAGTTTCTGTAGTTGGTGGTTTAACATCAAGTACATTTGTTACTTTACTTGTAATTCCTGTTCTTTACAGTCTTGTAATGAAACCTAAGAATAAGAAGAAATTTCAGATTGAAGTAAAATATGATGATGTAAAGGAACTTCCTGCAGAAAAGGATGGTGAATAGAATGGTAAGAGCAGAAATAATCAGTAATCAGTCTGTTCAGGATTATATTGTTGAACTTCTGGAACAGGAAATTCCTGGAATTGAGTATACTTTAATTCCGGATATTCAAGGAAAAGGTGGAAAAACAAAAAAACTTGGAGATTCCATTTGGGCAGAATTAAATTTTGTTCTTTTTACCTATGTGAATGAAGAAGAGGCAAAAAAAATAAAAGCAATTATACTTGCCGTACGAAAGCATTTTCCAAAGGAAGGAATTTCCCTGTTCTTTACTAAGGGTGAACTGGTATAAAAAATAATCTGGTATTATAAATATTTTATAAAAGTGAGTATATAAATAATATCAGATTAAATGTAAATTACTCCTATAAAAAGTCAATCGATTGTTGAAACTATCTTCTTTACTTTTTTATAGGAGTATGAAATGAAAAAATCTATAAAAATAATCTTATCTTTAGCAGCAGTTTTATCTGTTTTCTCTTTCTCTGCTTTTGCAAAAGCAAAGAAAACAAAATCAAAAGTACGTGTAATTCAGGTTGCTCATACAGCTACAAATGTTCCTTATGATTTTCTGGATGATAAAGGAAAGTCTGATGGTTTTGAAATTGCCGTATTAAAGGCTGTAGATGAACTTCTTCCACAATATGAATTTAAATACAATGCTGTTTCAGATGATGAACTTCTTATTGGAATTGAAGCCGGAAAATATCAGGTAGGAACAAAAGGCGCATGGCTTACTGAAGAACGTAAAAAGAAATTTGCAATTCCTTCTCAGCCAGTTGCAGCAAGTGTAATTGGACTGGCATTCCGTTCGTCTGATGCAGACAAAATTAAGGATATGGATTCATTTGCAGCTTATTCAGGAAAGTTAATTCCAATATCACCTTTAAGTGCACAGTATTCTGTAATTGACCAATATAATAAAACACACGAGGGACAGGCTCAGATAAAACTGATTCCTTCTGATGTTTTTGATATAGCAGATTCTTATCTGTGGGTTCTTGAAGGTCGTTATGATGGGTATCTTGTGTTGAAACTATCATTTGAAAAGAATGTAGTTAATGAAAATGGACCTTATCATAATTTTGCAGAAAAATTATCGTATATTCCATATAAGGGTATACCAACTTGGCCACTATTTAATAAAACTGAAACACAGTTAGTTGCAGATTATGATGAAGCTGTAAAAAAGTTGCAGGAGAATGGAACAATTGCTGCACTTTCACAAAAATATTTTGGTGAAAATGTATTCGATTTTGTAACAGAATAAATATGCATAGACCATTTTCACCAGTTCATATTTTAATTTCTTTGAGACAGATTTTACCTTATTTAGGTGTAACTCTGACAGTAGTGACAGGGACAGTTATTCTTGGAATTTTTCTGTCTTTACTTCTTGTCAGACAGGAATTGAGTAAAAAATTCTGGTGGAATGGTCTTGCAAAAACTTATGTGCATATTTTGCGATGCACACCTTCAATTGTTTTATTATTCATAGTTTTCTATGGAATTCCTAAAATAGTATTTTTGATTTCAGGGGCAGATATAAACTTTTGGCCTAAAATTATTTTTGTAATATTTACTCTGTCCCTTTTGTATGCTGCTCAACTTTCCCAGATATTTCGGTCAGCGTATACAGCAGTAGGAAAATCTCAATTTGAAGCAGGCATTTCTGTTGGCCTGTCTCCTTTTCAAACTGTTACCAGAATAATGATTCCTCAGGCAATAGTTTATGCACTTCCAAATTTGGGAAATTCTTTGATTGCTTTATTAAAAGAAGGAAGTCTTGCATATACAATAGGTTTAATTGATGTTATGGGAAAAGGAAATCTTATAATTTCCAGAAACTATGGGGCTTATGCCTTAGAAACTTACATAGCATTAGCTTTTGTTTATTGGTCGCTAACTCTAATTATTGAAAAAATATTTAAAAGACTGGAAATAAAATTTTCCAAAGGTATGGAAATTGCTTCTTAATACAGATTTCATGATAAAAACATTTTGGGTCTCTTTAAAAGCCGTTCCAGTTACTTTGGAAATAACTTTTGTTTCTCTTTTGCTGGCTGTGATACCTGCATATATCATTGCCAGGAATCGAATAAAAAATATAAAAATTGCAGCTTTCTTAGGAAAGATATTTGTCTCTTTTATGCGGGGAACTCCAATTTTACTTCAGATTTTAATTGTATATAGTCTTTTTCCAAGCTTACTTAATGGCCTTTTTAAAGTAATTGCACCCAAAGTAAATGTTTTTGAAATAAATCCAATAGTTTATGCGTTCATTGTATTTTCATTAAATATATCAGCTATTTTAAGCGAGGTTTTCAGATCTGCTTTACAGACAGTAGATAAAGGACAATATGAAGCTGCCTTATGTTCTGGCATGAATCATATTCAATCATATTTCAGAATAGTATTACCGCAGGCAATGGTAAGTGCTTTACCTAATTTATGTAATCTTGTTATAAACCTTATAAAAAATTCTTCACTGGCTTTTTTGATGACTGTAAAAGATATAACAGCTGTTGCAAAGATTGAAGCCTCGTACGGTTTTAATTACATCGAAGCATATCTTGATATATTTGTAATTTATATTTTGATATGCAGTGTTATTCAATTTTTATTCAGATTTATAGAAAAGCGTACTAAATTTTTATCTTTTAAATAATTAGAATCGTGCCCTTAAAACACGCATCTGATCTGAAAAATCATTATATATTTCAGTTTTTGAAAATCCGTTAAGTCTGGCAATTTTTTCTGCACCAGGCATATTATATTCTCCAGTTTCCATTAAAATTTCTCCACCAGGTGACAATCTTTCTGTTGCTTCCATAAAGAGATTTCTGATGATTTCAAGTCCGTCATCAGCTAAATCACCAAATTTATCAATTGCTCTGTCCCCCGTGAGTGTTATGTCTCCGTCAAGAGCAAGTCGTGGCTCACTTCTCCCATCTTTTAGTAGTTCATCAACCATAGAATGTGGAATATAAGGAGGATTAGTTAAAATTAAATCAAAAGTATATGGAATCTGCTCAAAAAGATTAGATCTTACAAAACGGACATGAGATTTTTCATTAGCAGATAAAAGCTTTCTTGCATTAGATTCAGCAACCTCAAGAGCGGTCAGGGAAATATCAACTAAAGTAATTTTAGGCAATCTTTCAGAAGGAATGTTGTACTGTTCACTCAAAGATTTTAAAACTGAAATACCAATACAACCGCTTCCCGTACACATATCACAAATAGTAAGTATTTTTTCTGGATGTGCCTCAATTTTTTCAATAGCCAGATCAATTGCCTTTTCAACAAGAATTTCAGTATCAGGTTTAGGAATTAACACAGCAGGAGAAACATTAAACTCATATCCAAAAAATTCCTTTTTACCAGTGATATAGGCTACTGGCAGTCCGGTTTTTCTGAGATCAACGGCATTTTTTAGCCAGTCTAATTGTTTTTCTGAAAGATTTTTATCTCGGTTAAGTAAAAGCTCTGTTTTTGAATAACCAGTAATATGCTCTGTTAAAATCTGAACATCAAGTTGAGGAGAAGGAGAGTTTAAAATTTCTTTTGTAGCAAAATTCTTGAATTCCTGAATTGTCATAATTTCCTGTAAAAAAAAGCGAGCCTTTTTTAGACTCGCTTCAAAAAACATAAATTAAAGATTAATTACCTAATTCTGTAACATCAGCTGCTAATTGTTCTTCTTTAGCGTAAACGTTCAGAGCATTAATCATATCATCCATGTTACCCATCATAAATCCAGGCAGATTATGAGCACTATAGTTGATTCTGTGGTCTGTAACACGGTCTTGAGGGAAGTTATAAGTTCTGATTTTTTCAGAACGGGCACCTGAACCAACCATATTAGATCGGGCTGCAGCACGTTCCTGCTGTTTTTTAGATTCTTCAAGATCAAAAAGGCGTGCACGCAGTACACGGAATGCTTTTTCCTTATTTTTTATCTGCGACTTTTCATCCTGCTGAATAACGACAAGTCCAGTTGGAATATGAGTTAAACGAACCGCAGAGTCAGTTGTGTTTACACACTGTCCACCAGGTCCACCGGCGCGCATTACATCAACACGAACATCACCAGGTTTAATTTCAATTTCAGTTTCTTCAGCTTCAGGCAAAACAGCAACTGTAGCAGTTGAAGTCTGTAAACGTCCCTGAGAATCTGTCTGAGGAACACGCTGAACACGATGTACACCAGATTCCCATCTTAAAGTACCGTAAACAAATTTTCCTGTAATTGAAGTTACAATTTTATTGAAGCCTCCAACTTCAGTTTCCTGCGCTTCCATTGTTTCTGTTTTCCAACCCTTACGTTCAGCAAGGTGTGTATACATTTCCCAAAGATCACGTACAAATAACGATGCTTCATCACCTCCTGCAGCAGAACGAATTTCAAGAATGATGTTTTTTTCATCAAGAGGATCAGGAGGCACTAATTTAAGCTTAATTTGTTCTTCAAGTTGAGGCTGACGTTCTTCCAGTTCTTTCAATTCTTCACGAGCCATTTCTTTCATTTCGGCATCATCTTCGTTAGTAATCATTTCTTTTGCATCAATGATTCCCTGGAGAACTTTTTTATATTCCTCAGAAAGAGCACATACTTCAGACAGATAACCATGTTCACGCATAGTGTCCTTGTATTTTTTTGCATCTTTAACCAAATCTGGGTCCATTACAAGTTCACTAACTTCTTTAAAGCGTTTTTCGCATTCGTCAAGTTTCTTAATCAAATCCATAGTAGTAAAAGTATACAGAATTTGAAGGAAATTAGGAAGAGGAAGGAGT
>JALEPQ010000134.1 GCA_022768685.1 Spirochaetia bacterium | reverse complement strand
TATTCACTATAGTCTGAAGTCCAGTCAAATCAACTTTTGATGTTGCTGTCTGGCCATTTACATTAGGTACAGTAAATGTTTCTGAGTGACTTAATCCTTGAATATCACCTGCCACATTCAGACCTTCAAAATATTTTCCAAAGTCCAGTTCAATGTCTTTAATTGGCATTTCCATCAAATACTTCTGAACAGCAGAATCCAGTTCATTTGGATAATAGTCATAGATTTTTGCATTATTTGTAGAAAGACTATCGCTTAATGTTTTTGAAAGATCTACTGAATCACTTAAATTCTTGCTTACCTTTCCAACTGTGAAATTGTATTCCGCATTTGATTTTACAGTGACTTTTTGCGGAACATTCCACTTACATCCAACAAGAGAAACTAAACAAACTGACAAAGAAAAAATAATAAATCTTTTTTTCATTTCTTGCCTCCGTTTAAAACAGGCCCATAAAAAGCCCATTTTATTATAATTTAAGAAATTACTGTTGTAAAACAATTATTTATTAAAAAAAGCTGCAAATGGATTATAAGTATCTCCATCATCATTTCTTGAACTGTAATTTCTGCTTCTATTATCGGTGTTATTTGTGTTACCGGCAGAATTTCCACCTTTTTTAACCACAACTACACGTTTTTTGTCACCAGTACCAGTTCCTGCAGGACGATTTTCACGTTTTACTGGAGCAGATTTTGCACCTGTTCCTGCACGTCCAGCAGCATCACTCTTCAAAGAAAGACTGATTCGGCGGCGATCCATATCAAGTTCAATAATTGTAAACTCAAATGTGTCACCAACTTTTACAACTTCCATTGGATTGCTTACAAAATTATCACTAAGTTCTGAAACGTGAATCAAACCTGTTTCGTGTAAACCAATATCAACAAAAGCACCAAAATCTACAACGTTTTTTATTTTTCCTGTAACTTTCATTCCAGGTTTTAAATCTTCAAACTGAACAACGCCTTTCTGCATGATTGGAGCAGGATATCCGTCACGAGGGTCACGGTTTGGCTTCTGTAATTCTTCTACAATATCTTTTACAGTAGATTCTGCCAGCTTATATTTTTCAGCAACCTTTTTAATTAAATCTGCAGGAACTTTTTCTCCCTTCTGAATTAGAGGTAAAACTTCACGGGCAGCATCATAGTTTTCAGGGTGAACCCAGGTATTATCAAGAGGGTCAGAAGATTCTGCAATCTTCAAGAAACCTGCACACTGTTCAAATGCTTTTGGTCCAAGTCCAGGAACTTTTTTAAGATCTTCACGGCTTGTAATTTTTCCGTTTGCATCACGGTAAGCAACAATCTTCTTAGCTGTAGAAACGTTAATTCCAGAAACATATTTCAAAAGCATGTAAGAAGCTGTATTTAAGTTTACACCTACATTGTTTACAACTGAACTAACAACTTCATCAAGCTGTTCTGCAAGTTTTTTCTGGTTTACATCGTGCTGATAAAGACCAACACCAATTGCTTTAGGATCAATTTTTACTAATTCGGCAAGAGGATCCTGTAAACGGCGACCCATAGAAATAGCACCACGAACCATTACATCTAAATCCGGGAATTCTTCTGTGGCAACTGGAGAAGCTGAATAAACTGATGCACCAGATTCATCAACTACAGTATATTTTACATCTGAATTTGCGTAATTTTCGCTGATTACTTTAGCAACAATTTCCTGCACTTCATGCGAACCAGTTCCGTTTCCAACAGCTAAAACCTGAATATCATATTTATCAATTGCGTCATTGATTGCATCATAGGCTTCTTTAGGATTAATTTCCTGATAGATTTTAAAGAAACCAAGATATTTACCTGTTTCATCAAGGGCAGCACATTTTGTACCATTGCGGTAACCCGGGTCTACTCCAAGAACACGGCTTCCTTTAATAGGCTGAGTCATAAGAAGATTTTTTAAATTTTCACCAAACATTCCAATTCCGTGTGCATCAGCTTCATCAGCTTCATCAGAACGGATTTCACGAACTACAGCTGGGGAAAGAAGACGAACAACACCATCTTCAATAGCTTCTGAATGATATTTATTATTAATAACAGCTTTTTTCTGAAGCATTGCAATAGCAGAATCTACATCTACATCAATTGTAACAGACAAAGCACCTTCCCGTTCTCCACGGTTCATAGCAAGAATACGATGTGGTTTTACCTGATTTAAAGGTTCTGAATAATCCCAGTACATCTGATATGTAGAAAGTTTCTGAGCCTGTTCTTCAGTCTGTCCTTCTGGAACAATACCTTTTGTAACAATGTTGCCTGTTTTTATGTAAAGATCGTAAATTGCTTCGCGGTTTTTTGTTTCCTGACTTACACGTTCTGCAATAATATCTTTAGCACCGGCAAGAGCATCAGCAGCTGTTTCAACATTTAAAGCAGGATCCTCATTGTCAGTCTTAACATATTTTTCTGCTTCTTTTTCAATTTTTGCATCATCCATTTCAAGCATAGCATCTGCCAAAGGTTCCAGCCCTTTTTCTGCAGCAACCATACCACGAGTCTTCTTCTTTTTCTTGAATGGTGCCCACAAATCTTCAAGTGCAGTTAAAGTTGCAGCAGACATAATTGCATTATAAAGAGATTCTGTAAGTTTTCCCTGTGCAAAAACTCCTTTTACAATTTCAAGACGACGTTCTTCAAGATTTTTATATGATTTAAAAAGATGATCGATATTTAATACCTGAACTTCATCCAGGTTATCTGTCTTTTCTTTTCTATAACGGCTGATAAATGCAACTGTACAACCTTCATCAAAAAGGCTGATTACAGCACTAACCTGAGCAACACGAACATTTAATTCGTCAGCAATTTTTTTCATAATTTCCACTTCGTTAACAACGAGTGCGTCAATTGATTCTTGTGTAAATTCCATAGTAATGAGCATTTTACGAAAAAAGGAGATTTTAGTCAGTAGATTTTTTACAGAATATCATCATAAAAAATCAGGAGTTTTAAAGATATCTTTTTCAGATTTATCTTCAATTCCACTCATATAAAGTTGATCTAACAAAGTTTTACAATTTGCAGACATAAGCTGATAAATTACAGGAACCAAAAGTTGATGAATTCGCTGATCCAAGCCGGCAGCTCCATTTGAAGAAGTAAATGCAAATACATAAAGACTTTTACCACCAACTTTACGTTCCATAATTAAAACTGCATCAGATTTAAATAGAAAACCTCTAATATTAAAGTGAATGTCTGAGATTTTTTCATAAAGCTTTACAGGAATTGTATTTTCTGAAAACAAAAATGAAAAGTGAGATAGACTTACGTCCTGTAAAATTCCATTATAACATCCACCATTAAACCTAATCTGGAAAGTACATGTGTTTGAACAGAGGGCCCGGATGTTTTTTCTGCGTCCCTGAGCCTGATTTGCACGCAAAATTTTTTCAATAATTTCAAAATTCTGCTTTTTCTGATATTCAAGCTGAATACAACCGCAATTTAATCCTTTTTCAAAAAGATATTTTTTTTCTAACCGTAATTTTTCTTCTCTTGACTGACGTTTTATATAGAAAACACCTATTGAAGTTCCATTGTTGTATTTTCTGAGGGTGTTGTCTATTATTTCATCCCAGTTTACATCTGAAATTGGATAATCAATATTAAAAAACAGGATTACATCTCTAAAAGTATTTATGATAATATCTATTTTTCGTCGAATATCTACACGCTTGTCATTTTCAACAAAATAGCATTCATAGCCTAATGAGAAATAATCTTCTAAAAAACTTTCTGGTAATAGTGACGTGTCCGGAGTTATAAAAAAAGTTTTTCGTCCAGTCACTATTTCTTCAATTGAAATAGCCAATAATTTTCCCTCTCTTCAACATAAAACTTATAAGCCAAAAACTTTCTTAACTGGATAAAACTTTTAAAAATCGAGTGCTATAAATTCTAGTCTTTACTATTGTAAATGATTAAATGAAATGTTGCAATGTATGATGTTCAATCATTTTTGTTTTAACAGCTACTATATAACTACCAAACATTGCAGTTACACAATCAAACAATGTAGCAAATGAACAGATTATCAATGCAGCTGGTTTTAAAAGAAGGAAACTTGTTTCAAATCCTTTTCCATACTGTGAACACATAATTGTAAGCAGAACAAAAGCTCCACCAGATGGAAGCCCTCCTAAAAGGAAAGACATTCCAAACGCAATTCCAAAAATCCATAAAATATCTGTAAAAGGAATACTTAAAGATGAATAAGAACGCCAGATTACAATAAATGAAATTACAGAAACTAAAGCAGACCCCCCACGGGCAAAAATAGAAAAAATTGGGAAAGTAAATCCAGAACAACGTCTTCTTATTCCTAAAGATTCCTTTGCATGTCTGATAGATAAAGGCAAAATCAAGTTAGAATCACCACTTATAAATGAAAGGAACATTGGTGCCAGACTGGCATATAAAACTTTATAAGGATGAGGATCATGACAGACATATCTTAGAATAAGAGGATAAATAACTGCAACTACAAGAACTAAATCTACAAGGAACATAATAATCATTGAAGTGTAGATTCCAGAAGTAATTATGTCACGGAAAGTGTATGCCCAATTACATGCAATTGCAATTGAAAGAACAGAAAGAACTTCTGTAAAGAAAACGGAAATATTGTAAAAAAGTTTTGAAAGTGAATCTGCCAGAGAAAATACCGGCTTAAAAGTAGTCTCTTCTGAAGCTGATTCCCATCCAATAAGGAATGAAAAAATTAAGGATACTAAGAGGAATGAACCTTCTTTAAGTGCTTCAAAACCTGAATATGGAAAAAGAGAAAGAATTAATCCCTTAATATCAAAACGAACTGCATTTACGGCGTTATCAACTGTAATTGGAATACGAGGAATACGAACTATAACAATTGAAAGAAGCCCAGCTAAAGTAAGAATAAAAGTTGAAAATACAATAATTATTAAAGTCCATCCAAAAGTTTTGAAGAGGAGCTTTGATGAACGCAGTTTATTTATTGAAATAATCCCTGTTGAAAAAATTAATGGTACAACAAGATATCTTCCGAATCTGATAAAAAATTCTGTAAGAAAAGAAATAAAGTTATTAAACTGAATATTCTCCACAGGAAGAATAAATGCAGTGATAATTCCAAGAGCAATTCCAAGTAAATATTTAATCCAAACTTTCATATAAGTTGATTATACCACAGTGTAGAATGTCATTCTACACTGTGGTATAATTTGAATATGTCTAATGTGCTTTTAATAGGAAAAGATTTTCCAGACAGTCTGGATTTCTGCTCTTCTCTTTGTCTTCAGGAAAATAAAATTTTTACAAATCAAAATCTTGAAGAAAAAAATATAAATCCACCACAAAATGTTTTTACAACAAACTGGAATAAAGCTTCTGCAATTTCTGCTCATTCTTTTATTATTAAAGCTGAAACTGAATTACAGAACATTAATCATGTAATTTTTTATTTTGATTCACAGAATTTTACATCAAAATTTTCAGAAGATAAAACCGAAGAAGTTGCTGCTGCAAATGATTGTATGATTAATTCTTTTATGTTTACAGCAAATGAACTGATAAAAAGAATAGACCAGCAGAAAGAAAAAATTACAGTTACATTTTTATTAAAAAGCTATCCTTCAAAAGCTGAAGTTTTATCATCCGCAAAAAATATAAGTATTGTTCCTGCAACAAACCTGGTAAGTTCTGCAGAAGCTGCTTTTGAAAAATTTGCAGAAAATTTTGCAATTTATGTAAATGACAGAGATTATCTTTCTGTAATTCTGGCAAAATGTCCTTTTTCAAATGAATTTTATAATGATGAAAATGCAATTGCAAACTGGGTTAATGAAAGTTATAAAACTATAAGCACACAAAAAAACAAACAGACGGTAAAACAGGCTTTAAACTGGGTTAAAGTTGGAGACAGAATTTCTTCAGGATTTAAATTATTCAGATAGGGATTTTTATGGTAGATTTTATTGTTTCACATCCATTTTTAGACTATTCAATCAGAATTTTTGCGGCTTTATTGTGCGGTTCAATTCTTGGTCTTGAACGAAAAATCAGAATGCATGCCGTTGGAATAAGAACTTTAGTTTTAATCTGTATTTCCTCTGCTTTACTAAGCATTATTTCCGTAGAACTTTCTAAATTTGGTAATATACGTGGAGATCCTACCAGAATTGCAGCCGGTGTAATTACGGGCATTGGTTTTGTTGGTGGTGGAACAATCATAAAAGAAGGATTTAATATCCGTGGGATTACAACTGCAGCTGTAATTTTTGCTGATTCTGGAATTGGCCTTACATGCGGAGCAGCTCTCTACTATCCTGCATTTTTAACAATGGCATTAATTCTTATAACATTGTTTGTATCTGAAAAAATTGAACACAAACTGATTCCACAAGGCAGTACAAAAGTTGTAAGCCTTGAATTTACCGATGAAGATATTGATGAAAAACAGATTGAACAGGTTTTTAAAAAAAATGACATCATTATTTTTGATACAGATTTAGAATATTCTCCAGACGAAAAAATTGTAGTTTCATACATAGTAAAAGTTCCAAGTAAACTGGATCCTCTTACTTTGGCAAAAGATTTTTCTGGAATTCCAAAAATTAAAAACTGTAAAGTCAGTAAAAAATAATGAACATTCAGTTTTTTTATCCAGACAAATCAGAAATCAAGCCTGACTTTAACGAAGCTGCAAGATATTTAGGCTACAGTAAATTAAATCCGCCTGAAAATGAAGTTGAACTTTTAATTCACCAATGCATAGAAGAAATGAAAAAAGTGATTGTACCAAAGGCGGTTTACAGTCAATTCGGAATGAGGAATTTGGAATTAGGAATTGGTGGAAAGATTGAGTTTGCGGATGTTTCTTTTTCTTCACAAGATTTGAGTAAAAATCTTTCAGGATGTACTGAAGTAATTTTGCTGGCGGCTACTATTGGCAGTCAGGTTGATATGCTCATAAAGCGTACAGAACATTTTGATTCGGTAAAGGCTGCTATATTTCAGGCTACAGGAGCAATGTTCATAGAAGAAGTTGTTAATTTATTAAATGATAAAATAAAAAAGGATGCGGAAGCCCAAGGATTTACTGCAAAACCCAGATACAGCCCTGGATATGGAGATGTCAGTCTTGATGTCCAAAAAGACTTTTTCCGCCTGTTACCATGTACAAAAATAGGACTTACGTTGATGGATACACTGGTAATGGCTCCGGAAAAATCTGTAACAGCATTTATTGGTTTACAACCAGTTTATAATTCATGATTAATAAATAATATTTGCTTTAAGTTCGTTTTTAATTTGTCTCAACTGCTCTTTTGTAAGTGATGTTTCGTGTCCCAGACCTGCATTTGGTGTTGAAGATGAAGCTATCCAGAATCTGACATCGCTAGCCTGAACATCTGTAGTTCTGCAGTTTCTTAAAACAGGAGCCAAACCTGTTGAACGGCACAAACTTTCCTGAAAATCTACAGATACAAAATCCTGTGCTATTTTTGAGGCATTTGGATTTGAAGTTACAGGAATTGCATACAAAGTTGAAGATGAAAAAAATCTTACATTTTTTGGTGTTAATGAAGGTATAAAACTAGATTCATATCTTGAAATTACATTCTGATCAAAATTACGATGATCTGTAAAACTCATAAAGAGAATTTTTGATGAACGAGCAGCAGAAAATGCCTGAACATCATGAATTTTGTAATTAAAAACTTCATTACTGAATAACTTCTTATTGTAAAGCTGTCTTAAAAAATCTTTTGTTTTTAACATTGGAGAAGAATTTTTTTCTGTCAGCTGTTCCGCAACTTCTTTTGCATTGAATTTTTTTTCTGATGCAGCCGCTTCTTCAAGAATTTTTACTGCTTCTTCATAATATTTTTGACCATCGCAAGCTTCGCAAAGGGCACCAAGAAAATCAAAAAAGAAAACTGGTTCATCACCGGCAAATACAATCGGATAATCAACAAATTTTTTCTGCTGCTCACCAAACTTCTGAATATCTTTTAATGAACCAATTCCTTTTATTTTTGATTCCTGAAAAGCAGGAATTTCCACATCAACTTCAATATTATCAGAAAGAACTGGAACTGCTTTTACTAAGTTTTCAGAAACTATAGCTTTGCGCTGAATACTTGTAGTTACATTTCCCAGTACAGAAGAAGGAATTCCAGCTTTTTCATTAGCAGACTTTACTATAGTTTTAGCCCCATAACCATCAGTAGCAAAAAATAAATCAATTTTAGAAGATTTTAACTGCGATTCAAGATTGTCATCAGAGAACTGAATATAAGTAAAATTAAGTTTCTGATCAGCATAATGACTGTCAATAACAGATTTTATTCCCTCTACAACATGGGAATCTAAATTATAAAAACCTACAGAAACATTTTTGTCTTTTGAACAGGAAACAACAAACAGAAGTGAAGCAAAAGCTACTCCACAAAAAACTTTGTAAATAAAAGAAGATTTCATTTCTAACCCCGACTATAAATTTAACAAAATTATCGACAATCGGGAAGAGATGATGATAATTCTAAGCAGCAAAATAATCCTGCGTAAAAAAAAAAAGGGGACAGACTCTTGGGAAGAGGACTGTCCCTGGGGGAATGAGTGTGAATAACTTTATTTCATCTGTGCAGTTTCTATTGCGGTACCAGAAGTTGTAACAACTGAATATCCTAATACAGGATAAGCGGTTCCATTACCCCAACAGTTTCCACTTGTATTAGAAGCTGATGATGACCCTGTCGTAGAATTCTTTATTACGCCAGTTGTTGTTTTCCATAATCCAATACTTACCTTATCTGTTGTATTTAATGCATCAGAAAGATCACTTGCAGTTGGAACAATAGAAATTTCCCAGTTTCCTGTATAAACAGAATCGCTTGTACCCTGAGCTTTATAATTTACAGAATAAGTTGTTGTTCCACTTGTTGTTGTGCTCTTTATTACAGGATGAGCTACGGCAGCTCGTTTTGCAGATTCATTATAGTATCCAATATATGGGACAACTACACTTGTTCTTGTTTTATCATAACCAACATCAATTGTAATCTGTGTACCTGTATTTGAATATGAATCTATAACAACAGAATCTGTTGATTCAACATAGCTTGAGATTGCTGCAGGATCTTTTAAATAAGCGTATTTAAGTACACCATCAACATTAGCTGCAATATGAACTGATCCATCTGGACCAAACTTAACATTACAGTATTCTCCACCTTCACTAAAAATCACTTTAGGTTTTGACCAATAACCATCTGCTATTGTTGTTCTGTAAGCATTTAAATCATTTCCTGAAGTTGGATTTACAATATATGAGTAATTACAGTTTGTTCCATCAAACCAGACTGCAACTACAGTATCACCGGAAGCTGCATTTGAGGAAGTAACAGTTCCATTACTTGCAGTACCAGCTAATGCATCAATTGCAACATATTTACCAGCAACAGAACCAGTATCAAGATAATAACCATCGGCAGCAAGCGATATATTATTTTCAGCAGCAGAAGTAACTCTTGTATATTTATAATTTGTATCTGAGCCATCTTGTGCAGAATTTCTAGTTTGCTGCCAGTCTTTTCCTGCAATTAAACTAAATACATTTGTAGTAGATTCAAATACACGTTTTGCATTATTATTATCTCCAGCTCCGTCGGGGTTATAATTACTAATTGCAATGCGTTTATTATCTTTACCATTATCATTAAAATTATTGTAATTGCCTTTACTATCACCTAAAGTTGCATATCTAAATCTTATCTGTTTTTGAATATCATCATAATATGCAAGATAAACAGATGTTTGATTCATTGCTGTTCCATGAGTAGTAGTAGCTATTGTTGGAGATGCAAATCTTGTTTCTGTCATAGTATAACTAATTGGTTTAGTTCCGTTTACAATAATAC
This sequence comes from Spirochaetia bacterium, assembly GCA_022768685.1. Lineage (GTDB taxonomy): Bacteria > Spirochaetota > Spirochaetia > Treponematales > Treponemataceae > Treponema_D. Next base: position 28,127 of record JALEPQ010000134.1, on the reverse strand, counting down.
TGATATTACCTTTATTATCAGTGTTGTTATTTCCCGGAATTCCTATAGCTTCAAGACGGACTTTATTGGTACCATCATAATTATCATTCATACTATTAACAGTACCTGTTCCCCATTTGCTGTTTTGGTAAGTAAATCTACCTGCTAAAGTGTAATTATAATTAGTATCTTCTGGATAGGTATCCAAACCAGTTGTTGTACCATGAGCAATACCATTTGAATCATAAACAAAACTTACATTATTGAATGTAGCATAGTTATGCTGGAATCTTGTGTATGAATTTGATTGTCCCTGAAACATTTGAGACATTGAAAAATCTGCCGGACCACTTACAAATGCAAAACCAATTCTGCCATCTTTTGGATTAATTCTCATTACTGGTTCTGAAAGTTTTCCACTTACAGGTTTTGCTGCAGCACTATTGAACTGCCATACGTCAAATATAATATCATCTGTAAGAAGATTGTTACTTGAATTATTTGGCATTCTGTTATAACCATAAGTATTTTTATTGTCATAACTAGTAGAATCATTCATTGTTCCTGTGAAAGATCCTTTTGCGTTGTTATTACTGTAATTATTGAATAAATCCACTTCACTTCCAGAAACTCCAACTTTAAGTGCAAAATTACCAGAAGTCATATTTGCAGTTGAAACAACTAGATTTCCATTTACATAATACGTACTCTTTCCAGAGCCTTTTGTACCATTAGTAATTACAGGATCAACTGTAGAACTTCCTAAGTTGAAACCATGTATTGTAATTTCTTCATTATTACGAACTATATAATTTCCTAATGATGTTCTTGAGTAAGCACTTCTAATACTACTCTTTAATTTTCCATATATGTATGTATCCACACTTGTAATATAAGGTACAACATCCATCTGATATGAAGGAACACAAACTGCATTGTAATTAGTTGCATTTGAAGCGGAAGCTGTTCCTTCTACACTTGTACTAGACTGTAATTGTCCTCTTCCATCTACTGCTAATACTGCTACTTTTACATCTTTTTGAGCAACATTAGGTATTTTTGCAGTATCAAGATAAAGTTCCCACGTTACGCGATGTCCCTTTTGATTAAAGAAACTGTTACTATCATTTACTCCATCTTCTACAATCTTAAATTCCCATCCCTCAGTTCCAATTGTTGCAGTTGCTGTACTCCAAGTTGAAGAAGCTGTTGTATATTTTGCAGCCTGGTAATAAGTAACTGCTCCAACAGTATATTCACCATTTGTTGAAAGTGTCGGCATAGCATTTGCAGCTGTTTTAATACTTACTGTATTTGTAAGTTTATTTGCCAGTGTCATTCCTGCAAAAGAAACCCAAAGTGTATCAAGACGTACATCATCGTAAGCTGTACCTCGAACTACAATTTTTCCAGAAACTTTAGGATCGTTTGTTCCAAAGTTATCAGCAGTAACTTTAGTCGTATCAATATCATTTACAAGTTCAATATGTCCGTTTACTTCTGAATTTGTTGGAGAGGCTTCTGTTCCTCCAGTACCAGCTGTTTTCCAGTTAGCGTTATTTACCGAATAATAAAGATTATTTAGTGGACTATAGCCTTTTACAGTACCATCACTATTCTTTACCACATCAAATCCTCTTCCAGTCCACTTAAATGGGTCAATAATTACTTTTGGAGCTACGTCATCAACACAATCTACAGCTAAGTCTGTAATTCTTACATAAGCCCACTGTGAAGTTGAACCACATTCAAGACCATCTGTTGAATCCCAGAATGTAAATGAAACTTTTGCAGATGCTGAATCAGCAGGAAGTTTAGTTGTTGCAGTTTCTGAATTATTCTGAAGTATATAAGCTTTTGTTCCTATTCTAATTGTTTCATTTACATCTACGCCACTTGTAGTTGTTGGTACATGAGAAGAAGTGAATATTGTTGTTTTTATTCTGTTTGCAGCAGTTTCTTCAGTTTTATTTATTTCTGTGTCACTTGCAGATGGATTAAATACCATCTGAATATCTCCGTTTCCACCAACAAATTCTGGTACTACTACGAGTTTATCTTTTACAGTAAAAGCACCACGAGAAGAATTTACTGTGTAATATGCATGTGTATCTTCGTTATAGCGAACTTCTTTATAGCCTGCTGTTGTAATTACAGCTGATGAAGTTGTTCCGCTTACATGACCTACATCATATTCTTCAAATTCTGAATCTGCATATTTTCCATCACCGGTTAAATCTGTACCTAACCAAATTTTCGAAACTTGTGGTCTATTATTCTGAACTGATGTTTCTATAATTCTTCCACTTGTATTTCCAGCTTTATCAAATGCTACAATAACAAGATTTATTGGACCATCGTAAATATTTGACGAATCAAATGAAGCTTCTGCAGAATATCCTCCAGATTTTGTACCTGTAAGAGATTCAACCATGTTATCATCATCATCTGTTACTTTATCATAAACATGAGTAGTTTCATTCCAGTTCCACTTATCTGCATTATCAATTACCTGAGCATATGGTAAGAATACATTTGTTTCTGAAACTGCCACAGCTTCATCTAAGGTAATTGTACCAGTAGCCTTTGCAAAACCATCAATTCGGTGATACATACCACCAATGAAAATTAAACCACCGGTTCTGATATTTGCATTATTCACCAAAGATGCATGAACTACAGTTTTATCTGTAGAACGTGTTGTCCCAGTTAATTCTAATCCCTTGAATGTAATTGGTGTTGCACCAGAAACAACTGTTTTTGAAGCTGCTCCAGTAATTCTGTTTGCACGAGTATTATTGTGTGGCAGCATTACATCATAAACACCGTCAATATCTGTAGTTCCTGTTGCTCTTTCAAAATAGAAAGCAACCATATCCAATCCAGAATTATTATCTGCAATTGCACTTTCCAACTGGTACCTATAATTTGAGTTAGAAATTGCGTCTGGTGAACTTAATAATGATTTTGAATTACCCTTTACAGAAGAAATAATTGGTGCATCATTATCAATATTGAATGTAAAATCCTTTTCAGATGTTTTTCCATCAGCATCTTTTGCATAAACTGTATAAGTTACTGTTGTTGAAGAATTATCAACTGGAATATAGAGTAACTTTCCACTTCTTGTACCCCATCCAGAATCACCAGTTCCAACAGATTTTGCAGTATAGTCTGATGTATTTATAAGTCCACCATCTTTGTAAACTTCACATTCGCTAATTCCACTTTCATCTTCTACTGAAACTACAAAGTACCAATTTCCTCTTAAATATTTATCAGCAGAGTAAGTTTCGATACGAGCCTCAATATTTAATTCTGGGCTATTACTATTAAAGCCTGTTGAATTGTACTTATACAATCTCTGCCCATGTTCACCAATTTTTGGAGTTCCCATATCAATTGCAATTGTAATTGGAGAACACCAAGCACCAATATTTCCTTCATTGTCTAATGCACATGCACGAATACAAACATATTTTAAACCATTTTCAGAAGGATTAAGTTCACCATATTTGTTAATTTCTTTATTCCAAGAAGTTGTTTTTTCTACTTCAATACCCCACCATGCAGCTGCAATCTTATCTTTTTTATCATCAGATAATCCTGTAATGTTTGATTTATCTGTGATTGTATAAACCTTTGAAGTACCAGTACTTGTGTATCCTGCAACTGTTGATTTATCTGTAGAGTCAAAATTTGGAACATATTTTCCAGAAGTCAAAGTTGGATTTGGATCAATCTGTAAGAATACTTTACTTATGCTTACATTATCTTGAGCAGTACCATTTATTTTGATTGTACCACCCATTGTTACATAATTCTGTCTTCCAGTTACAACTCCATTTGAATCCTTAATTTCATCATAATCATCTTCATTTGGAGAAATTGAAGTTACACGAGGAATATTTGCATCAGGATTATGTCTGATTACATGCTTCTTAATCGAAATATTTCCTACTGCATCTTCTGAAACAATGTAGAAAGGAACAAGATAAATATCACCAGCGGCTTCATCTTTTGAAACTACATAAGTATTTGATAAATCATCTTTATCATAAGACTTAATTTCTGTTTCTGTGAAGATTTTTGTCCAGCTTGTAGCTGTTGAGCCCTGATCCATTTCATTTAATTGGCTTGAATATGTATCTCCGCTTGTTTTACCAATAGCAGTCTCATATTTTCCAGAAGAATTTAACGAATAGTGACCATAAGCATAAACAGGACTAGAATCTTTTACTAAAGCATTCATTGCCTTAATCTCTGCATCTGTATACTGTGTAGCGCCTGTTCTTGAATATGTATCACCTGTAGTTTCGTTTGTATAAGCCTTATAATTTTCACCATCTTTTACAAAGTGACCTTCTTCGTAAGTTGCAGTTGCATCCTTTGTATATGTCCATGTTTTATAAGTTGGAATAATCCATCTTGTAGAAACTACACCTGCATCACCAATATCTGTTGTATTACCAGTTATTGTAATCTGACCTGTAACTTCATCATTTGACAACGGAGAAATTCCTGAATACGAAGGAGCGTCATTATCAATTGTAAAGTTAATTGTTGTATTATTATAAAGCCCACTTCCATCATAGAAAGTCAGAACTCCACGGGCACCACCTTTTGCAAAATCTGAAACATCAATGTATGGAGTTGTCCAAATTCCATTTATTAGTGTTCCATCATTAACAGCTCTTTCAGCGTCTGTATTAATTTTTAAGTTTTGTTTTTCTGCATTAGTAGAATCTACAACTTTTAGCTGCATTCTAGAAATTCCAGCAGCATCTGAACATGTAATAACAAACTGAACAAATTTTCTGTTTCCACCAACAATTGTTGATTGATTTACATTGCTTTCTGTTCCATCTTCTGTTTTTGCACTAGAAGTGGCCTTATAGTTCATACTTGCAGAAACAAATTCTGGAGATTTACTGTCAGAAAGATATGTAATTACTGTTTTATTATCACCAACTGTTCCAGATTTAAACTGCACTTTAGGATTGTAAAGCTGATTAGTTGAAGTTGTATAGAAATAATTATATGTTGTTGAGCCTTCTGAAGTGGTTACATTAGTAGAATCTGTATCCTGAATTACAAAATAGATAGACTTATTAGCATCAGATGCATCATGCGGATAGAATGTCCAGATTCCTGTTTCAGGTTCATAAATTGTAACATCGTAATAATCTATTTCAGCCTCAGTTTTTACATAATATTTGTAAATACGAGAATCTCTTGCAGGAGTTATTTTGTACAAATTATCAATATCATCCTGACTGTCTGTTGTCTTTGAATTGAGGATATTTAATGTAATTTGTGAACCATCACTCACCGAATATGGTTTTGAATTTTCAGCAAGGAATTTTGATTTAGTTCCAGTAGCAAAATCTGTAATTGCAGACGATACTACAGCAAAATTTTCAATTCCATCATCATCTTCAACAGTACCAGAAATAGAAGCTCTGTTTCCGTACATTAAAGTTGTTCCAGAACCATCAAGATTTGAAATTACAACTTTAGGGCGATCTAGATTCTGATTGATTTTAATTGTTCTTGTTACTTCATTTGCTGCTATAGTTTCATTGCCCAAAGAATCTTTTGCTGTTACAGACAGAACCAAATTTTCTGTTTCTTTATCATTATAAAAATATGTTGTATCAATATTAACTGACCATTCAACATCTTCTGCAGCTGTTTTAGGGGTAAATGTATAAGATTTTGTCTTTGAATTTCCCTTAGCAGTTACAGTTACAAGGCTAACCTTATTTGTATCACTAGCTTCACCAGAAACTGTTATTACTTTATTTACTTCCTTACCTGCTGTTGGGGAAGTAATTTTTATTGTTGGTGCACTTGTATCTACTGACATTTTAAATGCTTCTGTAGTTGTAGAATGACCAACCCTATCTGTTATTTGAACTTTTACACTTCCCGAATTTGCTTTTGTCTGCTGTTCTTTTGGAATTGTAAGAATATATTTTTCACTATCTGAATCATAAGTTGACTTAATGTCTACTTTTGTAGAACCTAATTCCACAATCTGGACAGCAGCATTTTCTGTAGCAGACGTGTATAAACCAGCAAAAGTACCTTCCCCACTAGTTTCATCATCTGCAACATCTGAAAGGATAATTGTAATATCTGTCGTTCCATTAACAATCAGTTCACTTTCTGTAGAAACCTGAGTCCCTGTAATTGTGGTATTTAAATTTGTACAAGTGAATGCAGGTGATTTTGTATCTACATAAGCAGTAATAGATTTTTCAATCTTGTTTCCTGCTGTATCTGTAGCTCTAACATAAATTGTATTTGCACCCTCCCTTGAACAAGTTACAGTTCCTGCCCATCCTTCTTTTTTAGATGATTCACCAGATAATTTAAAACTACTTGTAGCTAAAGCTGCAGATGAAGCAAAGTCTGAACTTAATGAATATTCTACTTTAGAAATTCCAGTTCCATTTGTATCATCTTCTGCTCTGATTAAAATTGGAACCTGATTTGTACTAAACCAGTAATTATCACCTATTTTTGTACCCTGAGAACCATCTACAACATTAGTTCCCATTTCAGGTTTTATTGTATCTACAGTTACAGTACGCTGAACAGTTGCTGTTTTTCCGGCTGCATCTGTTGCTGTAATTGTAAAGGTGTATGTACCATCAGAAAGTTCACCGTCTTTTGTTCCGTTAATACGTGAAGAAGTAATTTCAAATGGACATGACCAAGCTGCTCCTGTAGCTTCAGTTTTTGCTGTTACAACAGAACCTAGTGTAACCTTTGGAGAGTCACCTGTAGATGTTAAAGTTTTTGTAATGCCATTTTCATCGTAGCTTACGCTTACGCTTGCGACTTCATTTGAATCCCAAACTTTTCCTTTTAATGTAAAGTTTGTATTTGTAGTTCTACCTTTTGCCTGAATTCCATCTTCATTTACACCAGGAAGTGCACTGTCAAAATAGAATGGTACTGTTTTTTCTGTGATTTTTGCACGTGAAGTTACAGCACTGTTTTCTGTTGCCTTTACATATAAATCAATTGAACCTTCTTTTGTTCCTAAAGGAATTGCAGATTCTGTTGTGCTTCCGAATGTTTCTGAGAAATACCACTGTCCACCACGAACTGTAAGAGGATAATTACCTGAACCACTCCACTTCTTTGTTGTCGCATCATAAGTTGAAGTTCCTGATATGGCCTTATTATTTTCGTCTTTTAGGACTGTAGTTTTTCCACGTTCTCTTAATTCAAAAACAAGAGTTGTAAGTCCAAATCCATCATCAACTACATTACCCTTAATTTTATAAGCTCCTGCATCTACAGAAATATTTTCTGCAGGACTTGAAACATCAAGAGTTGGAGCTTTTGTATCATAATAAACAATGTAATCCTTTGATGTTTTGCGACTAACTGCATCTGTTGCAGTTAAATTTACGGAAATAGAAGCATCCTTTTGTAAGGTACCATCTTCTGGTCCTACACGAAGATTATATTCCCAAGTTCCTTTATTTGGTGTAATTGAAACTGGATTCTGTCCATCTACTGAAATTTCAAGTTTTGAAAGGGCATTTGTATCTGAAACCGTTCCAGTAAGAACTAAGGCTTCATTTTCAGTTCCCTTATTAGAGATTTCTTCATAGAATGCGTTAGTAGAATCTTCGGAAAGTTGTTTATCACCAACTTTTACCCTTAAGTCTGGAGTTGATTTATCTACATTGAAGGCCCTGCATATTGTATCAGATGTTAATCCTACTTTATCAGTTGCTTTTACGTATAAGTACCACTTACCTTCTGTAAGTTGTGCTGCATTTTCTGGAGTTCCATTTCCTGAAACAAGTTCTTTTGTAATGTACTTATCGCCACTTATGTAAGAATTATCATCTACCCAAGTTTCTGAAATTCCTTCTTTTGTAGAAGATCTGCTGAAGACATAACTTATAGTTTTTATTCCAGAACCTGTTGAATCTGAAGCATCAATCTTAAAATCAAATTTATCTGCACTAATAAATTGTGTCTCAGAATAATCTGTATCTGGAGAAGAAATGCTGGCAATAGGTTTATGAGTATCATAATAGAGTGTAAATTCTCTAGAAACCTTTCTGTTTACAATATCCTTTGCAATTACTTCAAGTTTTACATCTGAATTTTCTTTAAGAGTTCCGGGAACATCTCCTACAGGAAGCTTGTAAGTCCAGGTTTTTGTTGATTTTGTATATGTCCAAGGTTCTTGTGCAGTTGCAGTATGATCATTTGCTACATCAATTTTTGTACTTACCTTATTTACATCATCAACTTTAATTACAAGAGATTCAGTTCCGTGAAGAGCATTTGAATCATCTATAGTTCCTGTAATTGTAAGATATTTATTATTCCCATCTATTGTAATAGTCTGATTTAAAAGATTTTTAGAATCTTCAGTAAGATCAGAAACTGTCAAAGCAGGCGCAGCTTTATCAACATTGAACCATGTGCTGACTGTATCAGAAACTAAACCAACAGCATCAGTTGATTTTGCATATAAATACCATTTACCTTCTGCAAGAGAATTTTCACCCTCAATAAGATTTCTTGAAAAATCATAAACTCCACCAGTGTAATCATCTGTACTTATCCAAGCAGCATCACCATCAGCAGGTGCTGTAGAGGATTTTGTGATTACATATTCAAGTTTTTCAATTCCAGAATCACTATCCTTTGATTCAAGACGGAAATCAAAAGAAGTATCATCTATATATTTTGTATCATCCTTGTAAGAAGCAACTGGCTGCTTGATTGTTGTTGTAGGCTTAATGTCATCAATTTTTACAGCTAAATATGAATCGTACGTATTTTGTAAGTTAACATCAGTTTCTTCACTTCCACCAAGTTTATAATCCAAAATAAGATACATTAAATATTTTTTTACAGTAGATTTATCATTATCATCTACATATTCAAGAGGAATATCGTTGTCATAATAAATAGCACTATAAGAAGATGAATCTGCTCCTTCGTAAGAGTCAGGAATTCCTTCAATCTCAAGTTCTGTTACACCTGTTATTAATTTTCCATTGTCATAGAACATATCCTTACTAATGGTTCTAGGAATTGAAGATGAAAACATTCTGTAAGCATAGAATTTATTTTTATCTGTTGGACGGATTTTTAAGATTGTATTTACCTTATTTTTAGTTCCCTGTGTTGTAACATAATCTTCCTGCTCCATGAGCTTATAACTCATAGTTGCACCACTTGAAGCAAGATAGAAACCACAGAATTTTGTATCAGTATTATTTAACTGATTTCCTGCATTATCCTTACCTACGACATAAATTCTGTAGCAAGCATTAATTTTTAATCCGTATTCAGAAGCAGAAATATTTTTTTCGCTTGAGAACTTGTAAGATGAACCACTCATAGATTTTCTATCTGACCACAAAGGAGCAGTTTCTGCAGGATAATCACCCCAAGCAGTTTCTGGTTTTACAATCCAGATTTTTTCTGCGTTATTTTCAGGTTCACCAACATTATTAGTTTTTAATAAATAAACACCAATTGTCTCTGGGAGAATAGATGAACCATCAAGACCTGGTGATACTTCTACTACAAGCTGAGCTGTGTCATTTGTTAAATAGTAATCTTTTGTTATTTTATCAAGACCTTCTGTTGGACTAATGTTGCCTTCAGAATCTTTTTCAACTGTTAGCCAGCTTCTTCCTGTAACAGTATAAGTAGGACTGTTTTCTGGATTTAATGAAAATCTTGATTCCTTAATTGAAACTGATTCAAGCTGCTGTTTTACAGAATTACTAACATTAGAATCGGAATAAAACCCACTTAGCATGTGGTAAACATCTGTAACCTTATAATTACTTAAAACAGAACCAGAAAGATCACTGTAAAGATAATAAGAAGTTGTTGCATTTCCATTATCATCATCAGCAGAACGCTCTCCATCAACCGGATAGCGTTTTGCACCATCATAAACTTTTAACGAAAGATAAAAATAACGTGTATCATCAATTTTTGAAGTTGTTCCGTAAATAGTTGAATAGTCATTTTCCACTCCATCAACAAACTGTGCAACATCCAAAGAAATAGTTGGAGGAACATTCTTTAGAGTTACAGTTTTTAAAAGCTGAGTCTGTGCAGCATCCTTGAAAATAGAAACATCAATATGATCTACATCATTATCATCAGCAGCCTGACCTTCAAGAGTTAAAAGCTGGCCGTAAGAATCTGTAGAGGAATTATCAGCAGTTGCCTTAGAAGAAGGACGCTGTAAAACTACTAAAGGTGGAGTATTATCAATTGTAAACTGGCGGGATGCAGTTGTAGTGTGATTACTATGGTCAGTGGCAGTAACAGTTACTTCAAAACTACCATCTGGCATATCAGAAATAATACACTTCCAAGATTCATCAGTTACGTCGCCAGTAAAAGTTCTTGAATAGCCTTTTGAATCTGTAGAAGTAAAAACAGCTTCAATAGATTTAATCCCCTTATCATCAGAAACATTACCCTTTAAAGCAAAGGAGTCCCTAATAACTGCACTGGCAGCAGGTGATTCAATTGAAATCTTTGGAGGTTCTGTATCTACTGATGCTCCAAGACCAATTCTACAGGAAAATGTAAATAATCCTGTTAAACTTAAACATAAAATTAAGTTAAACTTTTTAAAATAGTTATTCATAAAATACCCCAATATATTATGAAATATAAACTCTTACCTTTATTATATCGGGATTTATTGATTTTATATAATTTTTTTTTTGCAAATTAACTAACAATGTTACGGAAATACTATTTAAATGAGAAGACTTTACTAAAAAGAGGGGGACAGTAAGCACTGTGTGAACAACGCAATAATCAAGCGTAATTGCTCGGTTACGCGGATTATTGCGAAGGGGTTCACAGAGGATCTTTGGAAAGTTTAGAATAATTTTTAACGTGTGATTTTTTTATCTGCTCTAAAAGAGAATCTAGCTCCATAGGGAATAAAATAAAAGAAAAATCCCCCAAAAAAAAACTTTTGGGGGATTTTAAGTTAATTTTATGTTTTTATAATTTTATTCTCTAGAAACAACTTTTGTTTGATTAAAACTAAACTGGGCACCATAAGGAATACTTACACTTTTACCATCACTACCAGTTTCATCTTTTGCTTCCATAAACAGACATTCTCCTGGATACAGTGGATAATCTTCTTTGATTAAAGTCCAATGATAGTCTCCTAAATACCAGAAAGTTGGACCGTTTGTATTTGCATCAGAAGGAACATCTCCTATAACAAAGCCAATATAGGTTGTAGAAGTAATATCCCAAGAAACCCACCACCACTTACCATACATACTTTCCTTATCATCAGTAGTTGAACCCGTATGCTTACCTTCCATTAATTTAAACTTTGAACTGTCAGACCATGCCAGAGGAAAACTTGAAGAAGCATTTGGACCAGATGTACTGTCTCCACCTGTAAGCCAAACACGTAAATCTTTAAATGTTAGGGAATTCTTAGCAGTAGTATTACCTATTGCATCACGATGATGTTGCAAATTAAATTTAACTACGGTTCTTGTTGCATATTCATAGCTTAAGTCAGAATCTATTCCATCTTTATTAGCTTGTGCAGTAATTGCTATCTTCAATCCTTGTGCACCAGTAAATGAATTAACTTTCAAGCTATCATCACTTCCTAAATCAACTGCAGTATTTGAAGTATAATTTGATGATTTTACAGTTGGAATTGTTACGTCACCTGTTTTTGTTGTACTTACATTAATTGGATTACTGTGAACAAGTACTTCTTTTCGTGCTGTTGTTGAATTAGAATTATATGCAACTGTTGCAGCATTAGAATCAGATGTTTTACCATAATTAATGGTAGCACCAGGTGTTCTACAAGTTATAAACATTGTTGCAGTCTGAACATCTGTCATACTTACAGTAGCACCTGTTGTATTACCAGGATTAGTTATTGAATAACTTGGCTTATAAATTCTGATTTCTGGTTTTTCAACTCCAGGAGCTTGTACTTTTTCTGTTACAGTAGCATTTGGATTATTTACATCATCAGATACAAAACCAGCAGGAATAGTTACTGAATAATTAGCACCTTTTACTGGGAGCGCATAAGTAGAACTTAACTCTACTTTTATAGACTTATTATCAGCACTTAATGTTACTTCATCAGCAATAACAGGTACAGTTACCTTATGTTTATTTGCAGTTATAAAAGCCTTTACTAGATTTGAATCAGTATCACTAATACTTTCTACACCACTGTCTGTTTTATTAATTTTAAGTGTATACTTAGTCGAAGTATCATTTACTAAAGTATTTCCACTTACTTTTGCACCGTTTGTTCCTTGTTCGTAATACATAGAAAGTGTAACAGCAGGGTTTTGAGCTGCAAAAATTGCTTTAAGTTCCGAATATTCACTGGCAGTAAGCACAGCTGGAACATGGAATTTTTGGCCGTTGTCAGAATTTTCATTAACATATTCAATTTCTATACTTCCAGAACCTTTAGAAACAGCACTGTCAAATTCAATAGTCATTGTTGTTCCACTAATAGAAGGAGTACCTGAAATTTTTGGCGCAATTCCATCAATTTTGATAGTTCTATTTTTCTTAAAGCGTTTTTCACTACTTTCATCAGGATTATTTATATCAACTGTTTTTCCATCAACTGTTACATTTCCCAATGCCAATTCTATAACATCAAGTTCGTCAATAGCATCACCTTCAACTACAGTATATGCAAATGTAAATTTAGTACTATTTTTTGATGAATCTATACATTCTGTTATATCACAGTCTCGTTTATTAATTTTCTCATTGCTATTTGCAATATTAAGAGTAACTTTTGCACCTTTAGGTATGGTTACTGCTTTGCGGAATTCAATTCGTCCTGTAATAGTTTTTCCAACTCCGTAGGAACCACTAGAAGTATCTGCTGTAATTTTTGACAGTAATTCACCTTTATCTATTGTAAAGGTAATATCTGGTGAACTTTTAACAGAAACATTACCCGCATTATCTGTTGCACGCGCAATAACAGTGTATGAACCATTATTTTTTAAATCAACTTTGCCACTATAGGTTACCCATGTAGTACCATTGTCTACAGAATATTCCATAGAATTAACATCATCATTTTGTTTTTGCAAAGTAAAACTTGTTCCTTCATTATCAAGAATAATGCTTGAAGGATTCCAAGTTGTTGTTCCATCCGCATTCATAAATTTTGGAGCAAACGGTGGTGTTGTATCAATTATTACTTTGTCAAAATTTGTAATAGTAATATTGCCTGTAGTTATACTATCCCAAGCTAAATCATTACCAGCAGAATCTGTTACAATAACTCCAGTGTTTATAAATGGTGATGAATCATTTAATTTAAATTGTGATGTATTTTCACCAGCTTCTACTTTATGAGTAAAAATAATACCATTTGAACCAGATAGTGTAGCACTGTTTAAATCTGAACTTTTACCATGAGCAAAGTTTAAGCTCAAACTAGAATAGTTTGTAACAGTTACATTTTCAGTAAAATTCAACAAAAGAAGAATAGAATCTCCTTCCTTATAATAATTTCCTGAAGAACCAGAAGAAAGCACATTTATTGAACTAACAGCTGGTTTTGTATTATCTATTTTTATAGCTCTAGTTTTTTCCAGGCTATTTCCATCTTGAAGATTTATGTCTCTAGAACCATCAGCATTAGAAGTTTCTTTAAAGAAAGTAAATTCATTTTCTACTTTTGAATCTTTCCATACTGCCCCATTTAATACAATTCCAGAAACTCCAAGATTTTCAACATCTCTATCACTTTCAGAAACAATATATTTATATCTATGAATAGTAGAACCACTTCCTGTTGTTATAATTTGAGAAGCTGTTTCATTAATGTATACAGCTTTTCCACCATTATTTAATACAAGATAAGGAAGTTTTAATTCTGAACCTAATTCTACATCAGTATTTTTAGAGAAATTTAATGTAACAATAATTTCACTACCTGCTTTATAGGCACCATCATCATTTTCACAACCAATTCTTGAAAGTGATAAATCAGCAGTTTCAATATTTACAGCAGCCTGTACAGTTTTAGAATTTCCTGCATAATCTTGTATTTTTGCAGTAATAGTTCCACCACCTGCTGGAGCTTTAATTTTTACTTCCCAGGTACCATCTGCTTTTATGTTGTCTTTTTCTAAATCATAATCAGAACCACCCCAATTTACGGTAAATATCTTAATTTTTTCTAAGTTATTTAAGTTTGGAGTAAACTTATCGCTCCAGGTTCCTGTAATTGTAGCTTTTTCACTAGTTACAGATTTTTCAAAAGACGGAATATTGTTTTCTAATGATTGTGGCGTAGAAGAACCAAAAGATATATTATTAAAACTTACTTCTGGTGTAAGAGAATCTCCAGATAAAGTTAATGTTGTTACACAAGTGTTAACTCCATCAGAAGCACGGAATATAAAATCTTGTGTTCCAAGAAGTACCTCTTCACCATCTATTCCAAAATTCTCATAAAGATTGTAAGTCTTATCTAGGTATGCAGTTCTTCCATCGTCATTCAATTCAATTTTAAAAATTTTATTCCCAGCCGTATCAGACCAACCATCTTCAGTTGCTTCTGCCCAGTTAGCATCTGTTCCTGTAAGATATTTAATCTTATTATTTGGATCAGAACTGTTTTTAGGATTAAGCCATACAAAAGCAAAGCTTTCCAATTTAGTATTATCTACCGCAGAAGCTTTAAAAGCTATATTTCCCTCTGCATTTGTAATTGCATAAGTATCATTTACAGGACTTGTTATAGTAATGTTAGGAGCACCTACATCAGAAGATTTAAAATATCGTTCTTCAATAACTGAATTTCCTGTTTTATCTTTTAATTCCATTTCAAGCTTATAAACACCTGTTTCAGTTGGAACTTTCATAGTCCAGGCAGCATATTTTGGACTATCAACAGAAATTGTATGAGTAACAGGATTTTGATAATCAGTTGCAGAATATAAAGTAAATGTACTACTTCCTGACAATTTATATACTCTTGTTACAAAGCTTTGAATTTCATCATCATCTTGAGCAATTCCAGAAATATTTGAACCCGGATAGCATTCTGTCCCAACAGATTCAGAATCTGTAAAAGACACATCACCAACAGAAACTGTAAGCCAAGGCACATCTGCTTCTGGATACCACAAAAAGTATCCAACAACTTTTCTTTCCCAGGAACCAGAAGAACTTAAGGCTGTAGTTACTACACGAATAATGTGTTTTCCAGTATTTAATCCGTTAGCAATTCCACTTTCTGAAGTTGCCCATTCTTCTGGAGAAACTGTAAGAGTCCATTCTTTTAAATCTGACTTTTCAATTAATTTTGAATAATAAACTGTAGGGGCGGTTGAATCTCCTAAACTTGATTCTGTTCCAAGATTTAAAATATCTTCAATAGAAGTTACTGCAGATAATCCTGTTGTTTTATTTATACCAGATTTAAGTTTTCCGTTATCAAATTCAATTTTCATACCTTTGAAAGAAACTGAATTACTGATTCTTCCAGAAAAAGTAATATCTCCATTTAAAAGACGACTAATAACATTTCCATCTTTTGTTTCATAGCCTGATGTTGAAGCAACTATACTTTCATATGTACCTTCAAAAAGCTCTGGCTTATAAATACTTACACTAGGATTTGAAGTATCAAGAACTACAGAACAGTCCACCTTAGATTTTTTAGTTGAGTTTCCAAGCTTATCATAAACAATGATAGTAAAAGTAAAGGTAGAATCTGTTTTTGCAGAAGTTTTATCATCTGTATCAATTGTTACAGACCAGTTCCATGTTCCATTAACCTGTTTACAATAGTTATTTGAATCATTTTGAATGGCCTTCCAATCACCAGTTTTTTGATTTTTTTTCTGCCAGGTTGATTCACCCGGTACAATCTGGTAATACATTTCAGCATCTTCAAAGCTGATTGTTATTTTTGAAACAGCCTCATTATCTGTAGCGGTTCCATATAACACAAAAGATTCAGGTACAGAGTCATTATTACTATGAGAATCAAGTGTTACTTCTGGTGCCATAAGGTCAATTGCAGGCCCAAGACCTACAATACAAGAAGAAAAAAGAAGAAAACTGATTAAAAAAGTTGATACATATATTAATTTATTTTTTATTATCTTATTCATAACTTAGTCCTTTCTCCATTCACTTAATTTTTTTGAATTCCTATTAGTTTCTTCCCCGGCACTATTATATTTTTTATCAGAATCATACCAAGTTGAAACATAGCTTTCCATTCCTGTACACAATGTATATTCTCCAGCCTTAAATACTCCGTAATCCTTTGACCAATCTCCCCAGTTAAGTGAGTTATAAGTACCATAGTTATGGTAGCCCCAATAAGCATTTTGACCATATACATACATTGAGAATGTTGCATCCGTTAAGGTTTCATAACTAATCCAGTAATAGTTAAAATTATTTGGTGATGGAGATTGATATGTTTGTCTCATATAAGCAGACGCTACTAGCTGGTCTCTTAATGGATAAGGAGTAATTGACTTTGTAGTATATCCATGAATATTTACGACCTGCTGTCCTGCACCAAAAGTATATACATCATCTGAAGTTCTACTATAAGCTTTATTATGTAGTGGATGATTTATACAAACAACAGTTTGGAAAATTCCCTCTTTAGCTGGGGCAGAAGAAATTTCACCCACAGTCGCATCAGCATAGATATATTCTCTATAGGCCTTTGTATAATCTCCGTTTCCTCCCAGGAAAATGGCCCTAGTTGCTCCATTTGAATTACCTTCTCCTTTGTGGTCATTATCAGATGCATCTGTGTTACTTGTAGGAACATCAAGCTGTATTGAAGAAGATTTTGTTACTACGGAACTACCATTTGTTCTTTCAGGTTGAGTTTCTTTATCCACACAAGTATTTGTTTCAGCTGTCTTTCTAGCATATTTAATAGTTGCATTTTTAGTTTCACAGTCAATCTTTACAGCAACTTTTGCAGTAGGAGCTGTGCTTCCTGTCTGTAAATACGAATCAAGACTTGTAACCTTAGTTGTTTCCGTAGAGATAGAATTTATCATTTCAGATACAAATTTTCCGTCACTAATATCTTTAGGCTGGAAAATTCCTAATCCATAACTATATCTGTCTACACGAATT
Source organism: Spirochaetia bacterium (assembly GCA_022768685.1). GTDB lineage: Bacteria > Spirochaetota > Spirochaetia > Treponematales > Treponemataceae > Treponema_D. The sequence goes on along the minus strand of JALEPQ010000134.1, from coordinate 10,964 downwards.
ACAGGTGTTGCAACACCAGCAGACATAAATGCTACATTGTTTCCATCTTGAATAAGAACTAACGGTTTATCTGCAGTGTCTCTTTTTCTTTTCCATTTACCTTCAGTAGTTCCTTTGTTTGCTATTTGAACAATATCGCCAGTTGTTTTCTGCAAAGTATCTCCAGAATAATCATAACCAAACTTATTTCCACTGGCATCCATGAAGGTTCCTTCTTCAATAACAAGTTCCCATTCACGACCTGCAGGCAAATTAGTGTTTCCAAAAATATCATTAGGGAAATTCAAGGTTACTGTTGTACTATCATCAGAAATTGTTACGTACGATGAATTTACAGCCATGTAACGTTCATGATAGTGAGCCTGTTCAAGGACATATCTAATAGTATCTGTTGTTATTTCATGAGGATTAATGTCAGAACCAGTAAGAACATTTACCCAACCAGCATAATATTTATGGTGATAGGTATTGTATGCATTTTCACCAATATAATTACCAGAGGCACTTTTCTTTCTGTAATTTGGTTCAAAAGTCTTACCAAAGTTTTTCTTTGTAGATTTTGCAGAGTCCCAAATATCTACTCCAAAATCAAGAACATATTTAGGATCTAAATCTGGATCTCCGTTATCTTTAATTCCATTTGTCATCTTTTTATATGGACCAACATACTGTGCTGTACCATGGTAACGGTCATGTGCTGCACCTACCAATGAGTTATACAAGTTTTCAGCATCTTCAAGTCCATCCATATAAAGAACTTGTGAACCTGTTAGTGTATTTGTTTTACTTGTATCAATAGTTGCACTATTTACTGCACTTAATACTGTATTAAATTCATCTGCAGTAAGCATTGGTGGAATAGCCCAACCTGCGGTTTGGCGTAAATAGATATTTCCACTAACTGCAGTAACTGGTTCACTGAATGTAAGAACAATCTGTTTTGCCTCTGAATAGGCATTTAAACCATTCTGTGTTGTTTTATCTCCTTTTGGCTCCATTCTTGTAATTGTTGGAGGAACACCATCACATCTTACATTTTCTCTTGAATAGTCGGCTTCTCTTGAAAAGTCGGCAGTGAGTTTTGCTCCAGCTTGAGTAAAGCCGTATAAATCTGTAATACCTGAAAGAGCTAAATCATTTCTTCCAATTTTTAGTGTAAATTCATCTGCTTTTTGAACTACATAAGTAAAATCTGCACTAGTTACACTATTTTTTCCTTTAGATGTAGCTGTAATTGTAGCCTTTGCTCCAGATGTAATTGTTTCAGCATCAGCATTTTTTGAAAGAGAAATTGATGCAGTTGAGTTAGAATCAATATTTACTTCTCTTTTAAAGTAAACTCTAAATGTAATTGTATCACCTGCTTTATAGTTACCATCTGAGTTTGTACATTCCACCGTAAATGTTGGGAATTTATTTGTAATTTCAAGATTTACAACATCAGAATATACAGAAATATTACCAGCATAATCTGTTACACGCGCTACAAGGTTAGCATCAGAAGAAACTGTAACTGGAGACTTATAAGGATTTATTTCCCAAGTACTTCCTCCTGTAAGTGAATATTCTATTTTGCTTATAGAAGTTTCAGCTACACCTTTAGCATCATTAGCATCTGTTGAAATACTAAATGTTACATCTGACATATATTTACCAGAAGCTAATTCGGCTGTACCATCTGCATTTTTTATTTTTGGTTTACCAGGGGCAGTTGTATCTACTATAAAAGTTTCTCCCGTAGCAGTAACTGAACCTACAGAAATGGAGTTTTCATAGGAATCTTTTATGACATCTGAATTAACAAAATTATAGTTCTTATTATATAAACCTTCATCATCGCTGGTAACTTTCTTTGTAAATGTCAGCTTACTACCTGTTCCTTCATCAGCAATGCCTTGCCAATTTAATGTTATTTTTTTGTTGTTGGCATCATTATAAAGATCTATAACAGGAGATCCCTGAACAGAAACTTTTTTATCTGTTATTACAGTGGCAGTAACAGTTCGGCCAGCTTTTAAATATGAAATATTGTTATTCTTATTTTCAGCACCTGAATCAGTTGAAATTTCTATGCTTTTTACATTTGGAGTAACACCATCAATAGTTATAGGATTACCAGCACGCTTTGCCTGAAGATTATTTTCTGGGGAAAGTTGAGCTAAATGAGCTACAGATTCATCTATACCTTTAATTGGTCCAACACCAGTTTCATTGTAAACCTCAAGACCTGTAGAAGTATCTCCTTCTTTAACTGTATATTTGAAAATTAATGTTGTTGAACCTGAACCGGAACTATAATCAGCATAAACTGTAGTATTTTCACCATTACCAGCACCAGCGTTTTTTATATTTCTAAGCTTTAGTTTTACATCCTCTGAACAAGTAATAGGCTTAGAGAAAGATACGTTTATGTAAATTTCATCACCTTTTTTACACTTTGCAGAAGCAGAAGAAGTTACAGTCTGAATTATTGGAAGAGTATCAATAATAAACTGGTATTCCGCATATGCTGAATTTCCAAGAACATCTTCTACATAATAAGTGAATTTAGGATTTTTATTATTTTGAACATACTCATCTAAAGTAGCTTTAGGAACTGTATATGTATAACACTCTCCTTTTGTATCATAAATTCCATTTAAGGGTTTTCCATCTTCTTTTAAAGAATATTTTTCAATATTCATAGGAAGCCCACTCTGTTTTTCACCCTTAAATTTAATTACTAAATCTAAATCACCATCAATATAGGCCATATTTCCTGCTGGGGAAATTGCTTTTATTTCTGGAACAAGATTATCGCCTGTAAGCTTTAATTCTGATTCACTATAAATATCATTTGAGCGAATAACTCTGGCAAAGAAATATTTATCTTTTTTGGCTTCAGATTTTAGACCAGTTTCTTCTAGTAAAGGAATATTAAAATTAAATTCATACTTTTTAAAACCCTCTTCCTCTTCAGATTCTTTTAATTTAGCAGACCATTTTTTTAGACCAGCATAGTCACCAGTTCCTTCTTCAAATTCATAGTCCTTTTCATCAGCAACAGGAGTTTTTTTAGAGTAATCAATTGAGTTAAACCAGTTTTGTGCAAGAGTTTTCTTTGCAGTTGCATCTATAGTTACAGAATCTGGAACCCAAATAATTTCAAGGAAATTACAAACAACTTTATCAAGTGCAATTCCTTCAAATGTGATATTTGCCTCATCCCCATTTACAGCAGGTACTTGATTATTTTCTGGAGATGTAAAAATAACACTAGGTTTAAATTCATCTGTAACATAGACCGTAAACTGGGTATTCAAAGGCTTTCCATTTTTATCTTTTGCTGTTATCTCCAAAGTCATTGTCTGAGGTGTATCTGGAGCTTTTACTATAATATTACATTCTCGTTCAGTATCTGAAGTTATAGTCTTAGTTACTGTAACATCATTTGAAGGATTATCACCTTTAAGTTTACAAGTAATATCACCTTTTAAGGCATCATCATCAAATACTGTGATATTTAATGAATCTCCAGTGCGAATACTCATTGAAGAAGCATTCTCTTCTAAATCTGTAATAGAACATCTTGGCATATCACTTTCTGGCCACCACAAGAACCAGCCTAAAGAAACTTCTATATCTTTTACACTATTTGAATCTGGAATAATATCTGAAGAAGAATAACGTACTTGATAATAATTCTTTCCAGTTTTAGCCAGATTATGGATTTCTCCATCAATCTTAAATTTTGGAGCATAATCACTAGTTGAACTTGAATCAACCTCAATTCCAGAAACTACTTTATTTCCATTTTCATCATAAATGCTTATACTTGTAGTTCCTGACTTAATTCCAGCCGCATCATCAAAACTAGCACAGATTAAAAAATCACCATTTTGAGCCACATCTTTATTGCTTGGATTTGAAAGATTTTTATCTTCTTCAAGAATATTTTTTAAATCCTTAAGTGATTTTAACTTATATTGAATACCATTTATCTGGCGATCTATATACCAGTCATCTGCTTTAGGAGCTGTTTCATCAACAAATAGAGTCACAACTTTATTTGCTTTTGTGCCATAATTTTCATTCTTATCACATGCAACAATTTTTAACCAGCATGCACCTTCTTTTTCAAAGGAGATATCAAGAGTCCACTTTTCGCCAGAAATATCGGCTGTTTTTAAATATGTGTAATCAGAATCATTCCATTTAATTTCAGCATATACTTTTGTAACTTCAACATTATCAGTTGCCTTTCCTGAAAAAGTAACATTTTTCTTTGTGTACACTGCAGTACCAAAATCTTTGACCGTATCAGCAATAGAACCGTCAGTATTATAAGCTACCATTTCTTCTACAGTAATTTCAGGCGCAACTAAATCAACAATTTCCCCTAAACCAACTTTACATGAAATCATTGCTATAAAAATTACTAAAGAAAATAAAATACCTGTAAGCTTATTCTTCATACACTTTTTCTCCATAGGATTTTAAATCATTTTTTATATTCTTTATAAGAAAAAAATTATCATTCTATTATCGGTTATATATAAAAAAATCGTTAGTTAACTTCACAATACCCTTTTTTAATTACTTATAACTTTTCCACACGTGTTGATTTAAATACTAGCACACGCGAAAAAAAGCCCACTATATCCAATTATAATTATTATAAATGAATTCATAGCGGTTGTAAGCAAATTTATAGTAGAAATAAAAGAAAATTATCTTTTTTTTATTATTTTCTTATCTTATTTTTATTTTCCCCTTGAATTTTTCTAGTTTCTATACCACAAAAAGCGTGTAGCGCATTATTGCGCAGTTTTGAATCACGCAACCGTGGCTGGGAGCCAAAAAATCGGATTTTTGTTTATAATGCGTTTGCCCTGATATGAATTGTGAATTACCTTTACTTTGTGCTATACTCTTCTATTATGGAAGTTTTTCTTGGTATACCGGCAGCTGATGGAATTGGCATAGGAACTGCATTTGTAATTCCTGAACCTGTAAAAAGGGCTATTCCTCAGCATAGAATAAGTTTAAATGAAGTTAATGCAGGATGGAATCACTTTGAATCTGCTGTTCAGTCTGTAATTTATAATCTGAACACTCATCTTGATACTCTTTCTAAAACAGATAAAAAGGATAAGGCTCAGCGTGAAGTTTTTGAAACTTATATTCTTATGCTGGAAGATCCTGTTTTTATGAAAGAAGTAAAAGATTATTACCAGAAAGAACTTTTTAACATTATTTACACTATTGATTATAAATCCCAGGAATATGCATCCCGCTTAAGAATGTCTGGTAATGACTATCTGGCTGAACGTGCTCAGGATATTACTGATATTTTTGGGCGTGTTCTTGATGAAATGCTTAATATTCACCAGTTTGATATAAATCAGGTTCCTGACGGTTCTGTTATTATTGCTAAATCTTTAAGTTCATCTGATACTATCATCCTTTCCAGGCGTAAGATTGCCGGTCTTGCATTAACTGAAGGTGGTGTTTCAAGTCATGTTGTTATTCTTGCCAGAAACTATGGTATTCCAACTGTTGTGGGCATTGATGAAATTGTAAAAAAAGTACACAACGGAGAAACTGTTGTTGTTGATGGTAAAGAAGCAGAAATTCTTGTAAGTCCTGATAAAACTACTATAGATGAATATAAAGCTAAAATTCGTGAAGAATATCAGAGAAAGCAGTCCCTAAAAACATTCCTTGATAAACCTGCTGTTACCAAAGATGGAACAAAATTTGAACTCCTGGCCAATATTGGCACACCAGAAGAGGCTGTTATTGCAAAAGCTGAAGGTGCAGATGGTATAGGCCTTTTTAGAACTGAATTTTTGTATATGGCTGAAAGTGGTGTTTCTCTTAATGCGGCTGCCAGAACTTTCAGAGAGGATTCTCAGTTTGAAGCTTATAAATTTGTACTTGAAACTATGGGGGACAAGCCTGTTACTATAAGAACTCTTGATGCAGGTGGTGATAAATTAATCAACTCTGTAGATATTCCTGCCATTGAGGAAAAAAATCCTCTTATGGGTCTTAGAGCTGTAAGATTAAGTCTTTCTTACCCTCAAGTTTTAAAAACTCAGTTACGAGCCCTTTACAGAGCTTCAGTTTACGGAAATTTAAAAATCATGTTTCCTTTAATTACAAGTGTAGAACAGGTAAAGGAATGTCTTTCTATTGTTGATGAAGTTAAATCTGAACTTAAATCTGAAGGCATAGAATACAAGGATGTTCCTCTTGGAATTATGATTGAAACAGCTGCGGCTGCTATTATTGCGGATTGTCTTACAAAAGTAAGTGATTTTTTCAGTCTTGGAACAAATGACTTAACTCAATATACTCTTGCAGTTGACCGTGAAAATCCTCATGTTGCAGGTCTGTACAACGAATTCCACTTAGCTGTACTAAGACTTATTCACAGAACTTACATGACTGGTCATGAAGCAAATATTCCTGTTTCTGTTTGTGGTGAAATGGCCGGAAGACAGGATTCCATCATGGTGCTTGGTGGAATGGGAATTAGAACTTTAAGTATGAGTCCAAAACAGATATTAAGTACAAAAGAATTGCTTTCTCGCTTTACAATTCAGGAATTAGAAGCAATTACTGACAAAAAATTAAATCCTCTTAAGATTTAAGAGTCCTTTGGAGAATTTTATGGCAAAGAAAAAGGCAAAGCCAGACTTTAGTAAACCTAAAGAAGTTATTCACAGTTCTGAAGTTGATATTTTTAATACAGAACCTGAAGTTGAACCAGATTTTATTGAAGATAAAGTTGATGATGTACGTCCAGAAGATAAAGAATATGAAAATCTTCCTTTAGTTGTTATTGCCGGACGTCCAAATGTTGGAAAATCGACTTTATTTAACCGTTTTTTACAGCGACGTATTGCAATCGTAAATGATCAGCCTGGTGTTACTCGTGACCCTGTTGAAGCTACAGCTTTTATCCACGAAAAACCTATTCATCTTGTAGATACTGGCGGATACAAACTTACCCGTGATATTGGCTCTAAAGAAGCTGAACTTGATGAATATGTAGTAGAACGTTCCCTTGAAATGATTGACAAGGCTGATGTTGTTATTCTTCTTCTTGAAGCAGGTGTTATTACTGGTGAAGATGAAGAATTTATCATCAAAATGCGTCCTTACTGGAATAAAGTGATTGCAGCTGTAAATAAGACTGAAGGTGGAAAGAATGAAGCTGAAGCATGGAACTATGCAAAATATGGTTTTGATGAACTGATTTTTATTTCCGCAGAACATGGTGACCGCTTTGGAGAATTGTCAGACTTAATAGAAAAACGTTGTGATTTTAGTAAAGTAAAAGAACTTTCAAAAGACCGTCCTATTAAGATTGCAATTCTTGGAAAACCAAATACAGGAAAATCTACTCTTTCTAACCGCCTTACTCACAGCGAAAATTCTATTGTTTGTGATTATGCAGGAACAACACGGGACGTTGTTGAAGGAGAATTTTCTTATGCTGGAAAGGCGTTTAAAGTTCTTGATACTGCAGGTATACGCCGTAAAGCAAAAGTTACTGATGATGTTGAATATTACTCTGTAAACCGTGCAATTAAAACTCTTGATGAATGTGATGTTGTTTTCCTTATGATTGATGCTGTTGAAGGTCTTGCTGAACAGGATAAGAAAATCTGTTCTCTTGCTTATGAAAAAGGTCGTGCAATCATTTTTGTTTTAAATAAATGGGATTTACGGGAAGAACAGAACCAGAAAGCTGTAAAGGCTGCCAGAGAATGGATGAACATTATGTTTGCTCACATGGATTTTGCCCCAATTCTTCCTCTTTCTGCTTTGAATGGAGAAGGAATAAAAGATCTTTTGAATACAACTATTGATTTATATGGACAGCTTACAAAGAAAATAGGAACTTCATCTTTGAACAATGCACTGCAGGATTGGTTGGACAGATATCCGCCTCCAGCAAGTAAAACTGCACACTTTAAAATCCGTTATATGACTCAGGCCAGTACAAATCCTGTATCTTTCATCATTTTTGCTACTCGTCCAGAAGTTGTACCTGAAACATATATTACATATCTTAAAAACCGTATCCGTGAAGATTTAGGATATGATCATATACCTGTTCAGCTGGAATTAAAAGGGTCTCGGAAGAAGTGGGAGGAACGAGATAGTTAGGCAACTTTAAGGTGTCAATGAACGTTATCTCGTTCTCCAGTTTTTTGGAAAAAAACTGGTATAAGGCACTAGTAAAGGTTAGCGAGACATATAGGAACATTTTAAGTTTAAAGGCACGTTGTCTCGCTCTCCTGTTTTTTTAGAAAAAAACAGGCACGAGGCACTTGTATAGTTTTAGGAGACCTATAGGCAATTTTAAAGCTTTAAGGAACATTGTCTCGCTCTCCAGTTTTTTTGAAAAAAAACTGGTATAAGGCACTTGTAAGGTTTAGGAGACCTATAGGCAATTTAAAAGTGTCAAGGGACTTTGTCTCGCTCTCCTGTTTTTTGGGGAAAATCTGTCATTGCGAGGAGCAAGGCGACGTGGCAATCTACTTTGTAGGGGTCTGTCCCCTCTGAAAAAAAATATGACATATACAATTGGACAAGTTGAAGATTTAACAGGTGTAAAGTCTCATGTTTTGCGCTATTGGGAGGAAGTTGTACCCGGCTTTACTCCCCAGAAGGATGTTAGCGGAAGGAGACTTTATACCCAGAAAGAAGTTGAATTAATTTTTCGTCTTAAATATCTGATTACAGAAAAAAAATATACTGCAGAAGGTGCAGGTCAGAGGATTCTGGAAGAAGCTCAACTGGTACAGGATAATGCAGATTTAATTCAACAGATACGACAGTGCAGGGCAGAACTTTCAGAACTTTATATTTTGATCAGGAATTCGGAAGGCGGAATCAGGAATTAATTTATAAAAAAGATTCAACATTAAGAGGAAATTATGGAAGATAAATTTTATTCAAAATTTACAGAAGGAAAAAAAAGCAAAAAGGTAAAACGAGCTGAAGCAAACAAAAAAATACACGTTCAGCCAGAATCCAATCAAAAAAAATCCTCATACAATAACAAAACTTCTCAACCAAATCATAAAAATAGTAATTCCTCATTCCTGCTTCCTGCATCCGCATTATTCTCTACTTCTACTCTTGATAAGTTTGCTCAAACAACACTTTCAAATTTTGATGAAATTATACAAGGAGTCCGTCCCCTTAACAGCCGCCAGATTCAGCAACTGCCAGACAACATCCGTTCACTTTCTCACCAGCTTACAGACCAGCGTTCGGAAAGAAGATTAGGTTATATGAATGACAATATTCAGCTTTCCTCTTATGTCCGTTATTTTACATGGTGGAATCTGGTACGTCTTACACGACTTTTCTCAAATCTCCCGGAAAGTTCCTTTCCACAAAAAGAAGATTCTATCTGTCTTGATTTAGGTTCAGGTCCCCTTACAGTTGTTACGGCTCTCTGGCTTGCCCGCCCGGAACTTCGCAATAAAAAATTCACCTGGTATTGTCTTGATGTTTCTTCAAATTCAATGGCCTTAGGAGAAGATATTTACCTTTCCATTGCTGCAAGAACCCCTGATACAGAACCATGGAAAATTATCCGCGTAAAGGGAAGTTTTGGAACCAGTATCCGCCAGAAATGTGATTTTATTACCTGTGCCAATATGTTCAATGAACTTGATCAGGCAAGCGATATGCCTCCTGAATTTCAGTCAAAAAAATATTTCGATCAGCTTAAAAATTATGCTGCTGCTTATGCTCACTTTCTTTTAATTGAACCTGGAGTTCCAAAAGCCGCAAGAACATTAAGTCTTTTACGTGACAGATTTTTAAGAAATCAGGATACTATTATTGCGCCTTGTCCTCATTCTGAAGAATGCCCTATGAATGGCTTTAAATCTTACACAGGAAGTAAAAATAAATGGTGCAACTTTGCCTTCAATACAGAAGATGCCCCTGTCAGATTACAAAAACTTTCAACACTGGCAAAACTTCCAAAGGAAAGAGCTGTTTTAAGTTTCATTTCTGCAAGTTCACATCCTGCAGCTGAAAACAATAAAAAATCAGATGAACTTTTATTAAGAATTGCTTCAGACAGCTTTATGCTTCCAAATCACTGTACCGGATATTATGCCTGCAGTAAATTAGGATTAACTCTTGTAAAAACAAGAGGGCAGAAGGCAGAAAAGATAAAATCTGGAGATTTGATTCCTGTTAAAATAAAAACACCGGACTCTCAGCTTAAAACAGATGAAAAATCCGGTGCTCTAATTATAGAAATATAGCTTAAACTGTTATTTGAGTATAAAACCGATTAAGGAAACAACCCAACCGCCAATTACCATATAAAAACCGTAAGTGGCGTGTTTGAAAAGCTGTTTACCTAAGAATTTGTAAACTCCGTTTCCAGAAGCAAATCCAATTACAAGAATACATGCACCTGCAAGAACAACAAGAATTGCAACTAATGCAAGCAGCTTTTTTGAAGGAATTTTAATTCCTAAAAGTGATAAAAGTCCTACAGCAGCACCAATACAAGCTCCAATAAACAATACTAAAGCACCAATTGTTACAAATCCACTGTTATCAAAGTTAATGAATTTGAATCCGTTGTATGTACCTTTTAAAGGTCCTGTAATCATTGGTAAACAAAAACCTACTACAGTTAAAACCATTCCTATTAAATATAAGATGTTTAATGATCCTGTTTTCTTTTTTCCCATTTTAATACCTCTCTTACGTTGTAATAGTTTTATTATAGCACAATTTCCAGATTCTAGAATATCCAGGGCCTCCGCATTATAAACAAAAATCCTGAATTTTTGGCTCCCAGTCACGGTTGCGTGATTCAAAACCGCGCAATAATGCGCTACACGCTTTTTGTGGTATAGAAACTATTGAACTGCTGCTTCGCAGCAGCCACAAAAAGAGTGTTTTTGAACCACGCCCCGCTCCTTCGC
>JALEPQ010000125.1 GCA_022768685.1 Spirochaetia bacterium | reverse complement strand
ATCAGATGAAACTCGTGCTCAGCGTGTTTTTAACCGCGAAGGTGGAGATTTACAGCAGATAAAAGATTTTACTGCCATGCGTGATAGGGAAGATACAGCACGATATAAGGAATTCTACGGAATAGATAATAATGATTATGGTTTTGTAGATCTTTTTATTGATACTTCAAAATATAATCCTGAAGAAATTGTTGAATTAATTTTAACAGAATTAGAAAAAAAAGGTTTAATTGAGAGATAAGAAAAGGGGCTGTCAAATTCAAACAGCCCCTTTTTTTACTCAGAAAATTATTTTTCTAAGTTAGCAAGTAACCAGGCTTTAAATTGCTGGTAATCATTTTCCATTGGCACAGCCATATCTGGAAGTCTCATTACTTCTTCAAGACGCTGTGGGATTGGAGGTTCACGACCAATGGCATCTACAACAGTCTGACCAAATTTTGCAGGTGAGGCTGTTTCAAGAATTACACCAATTGATTCTTTAGAAGGAACTTTACCAGCCCATTCTGGAATATTTGCTGTAAGACCAGGTTTTGTGTAGTCTGGTTTATCACCATTGATTAACCTTTCCATTCCACCGTTTTTAATGTCATCCCAAGCCTGATATCCAATTGCTCCATGAGGATCAATAATGTAACCAGTTTTATCAAAACAATTTTTAATTGCATTAACAATACCTTCATTATCAGTCCAATAAGAAGCAAACATTTTTCGAACATCTTCAAGATTGTAAATTGCACTTATTCGTTCGTAGTTACTTGGTGTACCAACATCCATAGCATTTGCTAAAGTTTCTACAGAAGGACGTGCATTATAGTTTCCTGTAGCAATCCAGTCTGGAATTGTGCGGTTAGAGTTTGTTGCAGCTGTAAAACCTGCAATTGGAGCTCCCATTTCCTTAGCAATCAAACCAGATGTAAGGTTACCAAAGTTTCCAGAAGGAACTACCATTACAATTGCTGGATCTGTAATTTTATTATCAAGTTTTGCTCTGTTTTTTACTAATAAAGAAGCATACATGTAGTAGAAACTCTGTGGTAAAAGACGTGCAATATTAATTGAATTTGCAGAAGAAAGTCTTAATGTTTTACGTAAATCTTCATCTGTAAAAGCTGTTTTTACAAGTTTCTGACAGTCATCAAATGTACCCTTTACTTTAAGTGCGCGAACATTACCTGTGAAAGTAGAAAGCTGTTTTTCCTGAATCTTAGAAATTTTTCCTTCCGGATAAAGAATTGTTACGTCTAGTCCAGGAACCCCATGGAAAGCACTACCAACAGCAGATCCAGTATCTCCAGAAGTTGCAACTAAAATATGAAGAGGTGTTCCTTCTGATTTATTAAAATAAGACATTGTTCTTGCCATAAAACGGGCACCAAAGTCTTTGAATGCACATGTTGGTCCGTGGAATAATTCCAAAACGTAAGTTGTAGAATCAAGTGGAGTTAATTTTGGTGAAAATGGATATGCATCCTGAATAATAGCAGCTAAATCTTCATCAGGAATTTCTCCTTCAACAAAAGGTTTAGCCATATTAAAAGCTATGTCTCTGAATGATGGACTTGGGTCCTTTTCCAGAAAAGATGAATCTAATTTTGGAAATTCAACAGGAATATATAATCCTCCTGTTGCCTGATTCATACCGCTCATAACTGCGTTTTTGAAAGTAGTTTTTACACTTTTATCACGTGTATCTGTATATATCATAAAAAACCTCTTAAAGTTTTAGAGTCCATAAATTAAATCTTCAGCAATCTTTGCAGAAAGCTGTTTTTTACATGTTGAAACTGCATTGTTCCAGTTTGACCCTGTAGTTTCATTTGTATAGGTGCCAGAAAAAACTTCCTGTCCATTTTTCATATTCACAGTTTTTATATCAGCTATAAGTGAACATACATAGCCGTTTCCGTCTTCTGCTGGTTCTACCGGTTTTACGAATTTTATTGTACCGATTATAAGATAACCGTACATATCTTCAATAATTTCATAGTTTTCCTGATAAAGAGTTGTTACAGGTTTTCCAATGTAAGAAGAATCGTTTACAGGTGCATTACCAACCATAGGAATTCCGTAGGATCTTATTTCTGAAAGTAATTCGTATGAATTGTTTATAGCCTTATTCTTTTCATTAAAGTCCCATACAAAAAGAACTGCACCTTTTCTTACTAAATCTGAACGTACTCTGTAATCAGCAGATACTTTATTAGTAAGAAGGGCTTTTTCAAGAAGTTCAGGATCATCATTTACAGGAGTAGGATAGAAACTTATAACAGTTTTACATGCAAATTCTGTTTTTGCAGGCATATAGGAAAGTTTACCATTTTCATCAGTTTTTAAATTTTCCACCTTTGAAACAACAACATTATTTTCCTTGCCGGAAGGAACCAGAACACTTATAGGATAATTTCCTAAAGGATTTCCCTGATTATCTGTAACTGAAATTTTAAAAGGGATTTTAAAAGTATTTCCCACTGTAACATATTTGGGAGCTTCAACTATTTTAATGTTTGTATTTTCAAGAGAAGCGTAAAAATCAAGAACTTCCTGTGGAATTTCAGGTTCTTTTACTTCTATTACTTCATCAATTTCTTCAATTTCATCAATTTCTTCTGTTGTAACTTCGCTATATATAATCTCTGCTGTTTTTTCTGTAACTGGAGTTGATGCACAAGAAATAAATAAGATTGTGATTGAAAGAAATATAACTTTATTTAATAAACTAATTTTCATTTTATTATACACCCCATGGTATTTTATATTTTATAGTTGTTTTTTACAATAAGTATTGTAGTTTTTTTGTTATAATCTTAAAATCGTATTACGGGTGTGGAAATTATGAATCGCTGTTCTAAAGCTATAATTTATAAAGATAATTTACGCTACAATCTTGAAAATATAAAAAAATACGTAAATAAAGATACAAAAGTTTGTGTTGCTGTAAAAGCAGATGGATATGGTACTAGCGGACTGTTAACTGCTCAAATTTCAGAAGAACTGGGCTTTGATTATGTTGCTGTAGCCTGTGTTGATGAAGGTATTGAACTTCGTAACGCTGGAGTAAAAATTAATATTCTTCTTTTGAGTTTATGTACTCCTGAAGAATTTGAGGATCTGATTAATTTCAATATTACTCCTTTGGTTTTTACAGAAGAATATATTCAGGCTTTAGCAGAAACCGCTAAAAATATTGGTTTGGATTACAAATTTCCTGTGTTTCTTGGTATTGATACAGGAATGGGGAGAGTTGGCTGTTATCCTGATGAAGCTGCAAAACAGGCAAAGTTGATTACTGATTCTGGTGTGCTGAAGCTGGAAGGAATGATTACTCATTTTTGTGTTTCTGATAGTCTGGAAGAAAAAAATCAGCAGTTTACAAAAGAGCAATATAAAAAATTCTGTGATGCAGTTGATGATGTAAAAGCTGAAGGAATTAATCCTGGAATTTGTACTTGTGGTGCCAGTGCAGGAATGCTGAATAATACAGATATGTATTGTGATATGGTTCGCCCCGGAATTATTGCTTATGGATATTATCCAGATGAAGTTTCTGAACAGTATATAAAATCTAAAAACAAAGGTTTTGATATAAAACCTGTAATGGCTCTTGTTACAAAAGTTGTTGCTATACGGCACTTTCCAAAAGGAAAGACAATCTCCTATGGCAGAACTTACACATGTCAGGAAGATACTGATATAGCGGTTCTTCCTATTGGTTACGCAGATGGACTTTTACGAAGATATTCTCCTGGTCTGGAAGTTACAATAAACGGAAAAAAATATCCTGTATGCGGAAGAATCTGTATGGATCAGTGTATGGTCAACATTGGAAAAAATAATCCTGATGTAAAATTGTGGGATGAAGTTATAATTTTTGGGCCTAAAGAAAGTGGTGCCCTTTGCACGGCAGAAGATTTAGCTAAAATAGGGCATACTATCTCTTATGAAGTTATGACTTCTCTGTCAAAACGCATAAAAAGGGAAATACGATAATATTATTTTCCTAAAAATTTAAACACTTCTGCCAGCAGGTAAAAGGATCCTGTTACAAGCAGGTGATTTCCTTCCTGACTGGCTGTGGAAAGGGCCTTGTTTATCATAGCTTTATAATCAGCATTAAGTTCATAATCTATTTCTGCATTTTTAAATGCTTCATCTGCAGCCTGAAGATCTGAATGTTTTATATCTCCAGGTTTTGTAATGTATACGTGATTGAATCTGTATTGCAATGCTTTAGAAATATCTTTTATATCTTTATCTGCTGCACATGCAAAAAGTAAGTCAACTTTTTCATTTTCGTAAAGTTTATTTAATGTATCTAAAGTGAGTTTGATACTGTTTAATGTATGAGCTCCATCAAGAATAAGTGTTGAAATTCCTTCAAAGCCTTTTATGTTTTCAAGAATTTCAAATCTTCCTGGTAATTTAGCTTTTGCAAGTCCTCTTTCAATAACTTCTTCACTTAAATTTGGTAGAATTTTTCTTACTGCAATGGCTGCCATACATGCATTTTCCAGCTGCATGCTTCCTAATAAGGACATATCTGTTTCAATTGGACGATTGAAAATTTCACTCTCAAAATGAATTTTCATCTTCTTTTTATCTGTGTCAAAATTGTAACTTAGATTTTTTGTGAGTTCGTCTACAAAATAGTAAGGAGCATGTCTTGTGATGGCTTTTTCCCGGAAAACAATCTTTGCTTCTTCATAGTTCTGCTTAGAAATAACAACAGGAGTACAGTTTTTTATAATTCCAGCTTTTTCTGAAGCTATTTTTTCAATTGTATCCCCCAGAAATTCAGTATGTTCAAGTTCTATAGGAGTAATGCAGCAGATTTTTGGTCTGATTACGTTTGTTGAATCTAGTCTTCCACCCATTCCAACTTCGTAAACTGCCCAGTCAACTTTAGCCTGCCGGAAGCACAAAAATCCGTAAAGAGTAACCAGTTCAAACCAGGTAATAGGGCGTTCTGCTGGTAAAGAGGTGGGAATGATAGAATCAATATTGGGAACCATTTCTTTTATTGCAGCTTCATAAATTTTTTCGTCAAAAAAACCGTCTGGTTTACAGATTCTTTCCCTGAAGTCTGTTATATGTGGAGAGGAATAAATACCAACATTAAATCCTGCTTCTTCAAGAATACAGGAAATCATTCTGGAAACCGAACCTTTACCTTTTGAGCCTGCTACATGAAAACAATGGGCAAAGTCCTGGGGATTATCAAATCTTTTACAAAGATAATCAATTGTGTCTAACCAGAAAATATTCTTTTTAGGATTGTGTTCAAAATTAAGATAGCCTTCAAGCCATTCTAAAAAATAATCAATTGCTTTCATAACTTTTAATTCAGCTATTATATCTTATACAGTAAAAACTTCCAACTTGCAAAACAGATTTAGTGACTAAAATACAATTTTAGGATAAAATATTTACATTAAAAATTTAGAGGAAATTTATGGCAGAATTAGAATATTCAGACATCAATAAGAGTTATGAAGCTGCAGTTGAACGCAGTAAAAAAATTGAAGCAGATCTTTTAGTAAATCCAAAAAAATATAGAGTTTTAACAGGTGACCGTCCTACTGGTCGTCTTCACATTGGTCATTATTTTGGTTCATTACAGAATCGTGTCCGCCTTGCAAATCTTGGTGTTCCAACAATGATTCTTATAGCCGATTACCAGGTTTTAACAGATCATGATGCTTTTGACAAAATCAGTCAGAATACAAAGGAACTTGTAATTGATTATCTTGCAGCAGGAATTAATCCTGAAAAACAGGATGTTATCATTTATCCACATTCCTATGTTCCAGAATGTAATCAGCTTATGATTCCTTTCCTTACCCTGGTTTCAAATGCAGAACTTTCAAGAAACCCTACCGTAAAAGAAGAAATTGAAAATGCCGGACTTAAAAATGTTAATGCAGGTATGTACACTTATCCTGTACATCAGGCTTGTGATATTTTGTTCTGTAAAGGAAATATAGTTCCTGTTGGAAAAGATCAGTTGCCTCATCTGGAAATGACTCGTACAATTGCTTCTCGTTTTAACCGTAAATTCTGTCTTGATATGGGAAAAGAACCTGTATTCCCAGAGCCTCAGGCATTACTTTCTAAAACTCCAATGATTCTTGGGCTTGATGGAAGTCAGAAAATGTCTAAATCTCGAGGAAATGCTGTTATGCTTTCTGCTACAGAAGATGAAACTGCAAAGATGATTAAAAAAGCTAAAACAGATCAGGATAGACATATTACTTACGATCCAGTAAATCGTCCTGAAGTTGCTAATCTTTTAATGCTTATTTCTCTTTGTACAGGAGAAGAACCTGCAGTAATTGCAGAAAGAATTGGTGAAGGTGGAGGTGGAATGTTAAAAAATACTCTTACTGAAGCATTGAATGAAAAATTACGTCCTTTACGTGCAGAACGTGCCCGCCTTGAACAGGATCCTGAATACATCAGAAAAGTTCTTCTGGAAGGAGCTGAAAAAGCCAGAGCAATCGGTATAAAAACTCTTGAAGAAGTTCGTGATGTAATGAATATGAAGATATAATTTTGTTATAAAAGTCATCAGTATTGTCTGGTGACTTTTTTTTTGTATATATTTCTACTATGCTTTTTAAGAAACTTAATATTTCTGATGTAAATCTTATTCAGCAAAAAATGCAGACTCAAGATTTGTTGGGTCTGATTCCAGTATTGGAACTATGTTTTTGCTTCAAAACCGATATAATACCACTTTTTATTATAATGAAAATTTCTTATTTCGTTATTATGAAGGTAAAACTGAAAGTCAGAAAGGTTATCTTTTCCCCATTTTTTTGAATTCTTCTGCTAGTTTAGATTCTGCTGTAAAGTTGATTTATGAAGATTCTGTAAATAAAAATCGTTCTTTTAATTTTTGTCTGTGTACACAAAATCAGGTAGAGTTGTTAAATGAAATAATGATAAAAATGTTTCCTGAGAAAAAATTTGAATGGAAACATGATGAAGGTGACAGTGATTATATTTATCTTCAGGAAAAACTATCTTCTTTAACAGGTTCAAAACTTCAGAAGAAACGAAATCATGTAAATCAATTTAAATCTATTTATGAAAATCAATGGCAATTTAAGTTTATTACAGCAAATGAATGTAATGAAAAATACAAAGAAGATATGCTTTATGTGTTAAAGCATTGGCAAAATGAAAAAGGTGAAATGTCAGAAGATTTTAATCTTGAAAATGAAAGTATAAATCTGGCTTTAAAATTTTTTACAGAATTAAAACTTTTTGCAGGAATTCTTTATGTTTCCGGCTTTCCTGTAGCGTTTACAATTGCCAGCAGAATCAGCAGTGAATGTGTTGATATTCACTTTGAAAAAGCTGTCTCTGATTATTCCAGAAATGGTGCTTTTGCGGTAATTAATCAACTTTTTGTACAGAATTTTTCTGATTATAAATATATAAACCGTGAAGAAGATATGAATATTGAAGGTTTGAGAAAAGCTAAACTTTCCTATAAGCCTGAATTAATTCTTGAAAAATTCTATTTTTTATAAAAAAAATCAAATTCAGCAGTTTTTTATTTTCAGGGCTATTTCCAGTAGTTTTTCTTTTGTGTTTAATGCAGGATCTTCTAAAACCGCTTCAAATAACTGATTAAGAATGTTTCCCAGCTGTTTTCCGGCCGGAATTCCATTTTGTATTAAATCTTTTCCGTTTACAGCCAGATCTTTTAGGGAAAGTGCAGAGTTTTCATTGTGAATTTTTTCAATCCGTTCCTGAAATTCTATTAATAAATCACAAGCTGGTGAATCGTGGAGTCTTACGGGTTGATTATATTTTCCATACATATCTGCAAGTCTTAAATCAATAAGATCTTCAATATTTTCATAACCAACTTTTACTAAAAATCGTCTTACTGCTGCATCAGTCCAGGTTGATTCATAATGAAACATGTGATTTTCAATAAGATGACAGATTTTATCAGAATCTGCATTGCTGAACTTTAAATTTGTAAGAATTTTACGGGTGATTTCTGCAGAGTATCGTTCATGATTGTAAAAATTATAGATAGTAAAACCATTATCTTTTTTTTCAGTTTTACTTGCCGGTTTACCAATATCGTGAAAAAGAGCTGCAATTCTGATTAAAGTTTTGTTTTGAGGTGCTCCGTCACAGGCATAAAAATTGTGATCCATAACATCAAAAATATGATAACCTCTGTCATCAGACTGAATGCAGTTTCTACAGCACTTAAATTCAGGAATGAAGATATCAAGAATTCCTGTTTCTTCCATGGCCCTTAATCCAACAGAAGGTTTTTCTGCTTTCATCATTTTTAAAAGTTCATCTCTGAATCGTTCTACAGAAATTGATTTGATTTTATTTATAACTTCCTTGTTGGAAATTTCTTTGTAAGTGACAGGTTCAATTTTAAAGTTGAGCTGAGCAGCAAAACGAAGGGCTCGAACAGGTCTAAGTCCATCTTCCATAAATCTGGAATGAGGATTTCCCACTGTCCTTATTACTTTTTTCTTAATGTCTCTTTTTCCACCAAAAGGATCTGTTATTTTTCCATCTTTTAAATTTACAGCAATTGCATTTATGGTAAGATCTCTTCGTGAAAGATCCTCTTCAATTGTGGCAGCATAATTTACAGAATCAGGATGTCTTCCATCAGAATAGCCTGTTTCAGTTCTGAATGTAGTTACTTCAATTTCATGATTTTTAAAATGAACGGTAACAGTTCCATGTTCAATACCAGTTGGAACAACAAATTTAAAAAGTTTAATGACATCCTGTGGAGTGGCATTTGTAGCAACATCCCAGTCACTAGCATCTTTTTTTAGAAAAATATCTCTTACAGCACCACCTACAAGATATGCCTGAAATCCAGAATCTTCAAAGACTTTATAAAAATCTTTGAATACTTGGGGAACTGGAATTTTTGATTTACTGCGGAAATTAAAAAACATTAAACACCTGCTGCTAAATATTCAATTACACTGGAAAGAACCAGATAAATAATATTTATTAAAATTGTAAGCACCGTAAAAATTAATGCAAATACATATTTTTTCTTTTTTTTCTGAGTTATTAGTAAAATAATTTCTTCAAGTAAAGCTGGTATTGAAACAAGTGCATTGAAAATTGAACAGTATGAAATGACTGTAAGAATCAATTTTAAATTCCGATCCTGAAAATTCTGAAAATTTCCTACAAAATAAAGCACATATAAGAGTGAGCAGAAAATAAAAAAAGAATAAATGACTGTTTTCAGAATTCTGTAGATGCGGATAGATGTAATGTTAATATTCTTTTTATCAGATGCCAATTGATTTTTTCGCTTTTTGAAGTTTCTTATTTTATGATTATTTATTATTATATTAATAATATTGATTTATCTGGTTTAAGTAAATGAAGAAATTTTTAATCAGTTTATTTATTGCAGCAGTTTTTTCTGTTGTTATTTTTTTTATTGGCTGGACTCAAATAAAAGTAAAATCTGATCAGGTTGGAGTCGTATTTTCTAAAACTTCAGGAATTTCTGAAGATGCTGTTGTTCCTGGTAAATTCAGCTGGAACTGGCAGTTTCTTCTCCCTGGTAATGCACAATTAAGAACTTTTACAATAAAACCTTATAATTCAGCTAAAGTTTATTCAGGAGAATTGCCTTCTGGCGGATTATTTTCTTCTGGATCAGAGAATTTTGGATACCGTTTCAGTTATACAATAGGAATGACTGTATCTCCCCAGCAGATTGTTGCTTTGCTTAAACAAAATAAAATCTATGACGAAAAAGATCTTAATGATTATATGAATGGTGCTGCAGATACAATTGCACAGCTGGCTTCTGAATATCTTTTAAAAAAAGCAGAAGAGAATCCATCTTTCAGGGCTGAAAGTGTTCGTAGAGAAGATATTCTGCGAAGCATTCGAATTTACAATGATTATCCAGAAATAGATTTAACAGCCTTTGCAATTACAGATGCAAAAATTCCTGATTTTAAATTGTATTCAAAAATGCAGACTCAAGTTACATTTAATCAAGATAAATTATTTCAAAACCAGACAACATCAGATGAACAAAATGAATCTGAAATTTTATCAGAATAGGATTGTTATATGAAACTTTGGATTGTAAGCATGGAATGTGCCGGAATTGCTGAAGCCGGTGGTGTAAAAAACGTTACTTACTCACTTTGTAAAGAATTTTCTGAGCTGAATCATAAAACTACTTTATTTATACCTGTTTTTGGATGTAATTCCTGGGAACATATAGCAGATGTGGAAGATGTTCAGTCTGTAGAATTTGAACTTTGTGGAAAAAAAGAAACTGTTACTTATTCAAAAGGATTTAATACTGAAGGAAATTTTAATGTGGTTTTTATAAATCATCATGGATTTTCTGAAAAAGAAGATGTTTATACTTATACAGAGCATGAAAGTCAGTTAAATCCTCTTTTTGTAAAGGGAACCGGACATGTAGACGGGCTTTTTCTTGATGTGCTTTTTCAGAGAGCTGTATGTGAATATTCCAAAGTTGTTAATCGTTCTGAAATTCCAGATATCATTCATTGTCAGGATGCTTCAGCTGCCATTCTTCCAGCTTTTATGAAGGAATATAAACCTCTTAAAAAAGTTCAGTCTGTTGTTACAGTTCACAATGCTGGTCCTGCATATCATCATAACTTTTCAAGTGTGGGAGAAGCTGCATGGTATACAAAACTACCTGTAGAACTTCTTGAAAATTCAATGAATCATGGCTCTGTTGAACCTTTTTTACTGGCTGCAAACAGTGGAGCTTACATCAGTACAGTTTCCGAACAGTATGCAGAAGAAATAACTGATCCTGAAAATTATGAACTTACAGACGGTCTTTCTCCAATTTTCTTTGAAAAGAAAATAAACGTAAAAGGAATAACTAATGGTTTTGATTTTGACAGATATAATCCTGAAGATAAAAGGGTTTCTCTGTTACCTTTTGAATTTAGTCCGGAAAAAGGCGAGATGGATGGAAAATTTAAATGCCGTAAATTTTTTATTCAGAATGTAGTAAATACAGATAATTTTAATTCAAAAGGAATAAAAAAATTCGGTAAATTGGAATGTTCTTCTGATTTTACAAAAGAAACTTATATTTGCTATCATGGAAGACTAACTGGACAGAAAGGTATTAATGTTCTTATAGAGGCAATACCTGCAATAATTGAAAATTTTCCTTTTGTAAGGTTTGTGCTGGCCGGGCAGGGGGATCCGGTTTTTGAAAAAAATATAATTGAACTTACTCAACAATATGAAGGAAAAGTTACTTTCATGAATGGTTATAACAGAGTTGTTGCTCGTCTTGTAAGTGCTTCCTGTGATTTTATTGTTCTTTCTTCCTATTTTGAACCATGTGGACTTGAAGATTATATTGCTCAAGTTTATGGAACTTTACCAATAGCTCATAAAACAGGCGGGTTGAATAAAATAGTTGATGAAAAAACAGGATTCTTGTATAGAACAAATAAATCTGATTGTCTTGTAGCCAAAATTTCTGAAGTTATAATGATTAAAGAATTAAAATCTTCTTTTATTACCAAAATGATAAAAAATGCTTCCCAGACAGTTAGAAAAGAATATTTGTGGAAAACTGTTATTCAAAAAAAATATTTACCATTTTTTAAAGAAATTTTAAAAAATTCTAAAAATTAATATTGACTATTTTTTTACAAATCTATATTATATAAAACATCTTCAACGCACAAAGCACAGAAGAATAAAAGCAGAAAATGCTGCCTTAGCTCAGCTGGTAGAGCACGTGATTTGTAATCTCGGGGTCGTGGGTCCAAATCCTACAGGCAGCTTTAATCTGGGGAGTTCGCATAGCGGCAATTGCAAGGGACTGTAAATCCCTCGGCTCACGCCTCCAGAGGTTCGAGTCCTCTACTCCCCATTAAGAAGAGTTAGATTTTGTTCTAACTCTTTTTTTTTGCCCAAAATTATTTTCTTAATTTGATTAAATTATTAAGATTGCCCCAAAAGGTGTCTGGAAGTTCTTTAAAAAGTTGTAGTGTGTTTGACAAACATAATTCAATGAATTAAATTGTAAATATTAACAAAAAAAATAAAAGGGTGAGGGTTATTGTGAAGATTCATTTCTGGGGTGTTAGAGGTTCTCTGCCAACTCCAATTACACCACAACAGATTCAATCAAAAATAATGGCTGTAGTTCAGCGTATAACTCCAAAAGATATTGAATCAGAAGATGCTCGTTCCAAATTTGTTTCCTCTTTACCTTCATGGATTTTTGGTACAACTGGCGGAAATACTCCTTGTGTTGAAATCAATGTTAATGATAATGAGTTTATTCTTGATGCTGGAACTGGTATACGGGTTTTAGGTAAATCAGGTAATCTTCCTTCAGATAAACATTACAATCTTTTCTTTTCTCATTTTCATTGGGATCATATTCAAGGACTTCCTTTTTTTGATCCGGCTTATGATCCAAATTCTGTTTTTGATGTGTATTCTGCCTGTGAGGATGCAAAAGATGCTCTTGTTAGACAGATGCATCAGCCTTTTTATCCAGTCTCTTTTGAAGCTTTTTCTAAGAATTTTAATTTTCATACAATAAAGCCAGGGATTCCTTTTGAAATTAATGGTGTAAAAATAAATAGTGCAGAAATGTGTCATCCTGGTAAATCTTATTGCTTTTCATTTGAATATGAAGGTAAAAAATTTGTCTATGCTACAGATGTAGAATTAAAGTCAAAAGATTATGCCATGGCAGAAGAGAAGGCTGCAGTTTTTAGAAATGCAGACTGTATAGTTCTTGATGCACAATATACTGTGGAAGAGGCATTTCGTAAAGAAAATTGGGGACACTCCGCTTTCTGTTATGCTATAGATTTTGCCGTGTATTGGAATATAAAAAAAGTTTATCTTTTTCACCATGAACCAACTTATGATGATAAAAAAATGAATGCAATTTTACAGGCTGCTCAATGGTATGCCCGGTATATTGAACATTCAGATATAGAAGTTTTACTTGCAAAAGAAGGTTTAGAATTCGAGTTATGATAGAACAATCATTAAATGATTCAGATGAAAACTTTAATTATTCTTTTAACATAAGAGAAATAAAACTTCTTGCAAAATTTTTTAGAGATCATGAAACTGAACTGCCTGAAGGATTGGAAAATTTTGCACGGATGCTGGAAGACTCTTTATATAACTGCTTATCTTTAGATGAGGTTAGAAAATTTTATTCATGAAAAAAAAATCTTTTCTTCCAATTATTTTTGTTTCTGTTTTTTTTCTTTTTGCTGTATGTACTGTTTTATTTTTAATACAGCAAACAAGAGCCGTTTCTTCAGATGAAAATCTGGAATCTGCTGTAAGAATTGAAATTCCTTATGGAATGTCTGTAAAGAATGTTGCTTCATTGTTAAAGGAAAATGGAATTGTAAAGAATGATACACTTTTTTATATTTCTGTAAGATTTCCTGCTTTCTTAAAAGTTATGTTTCCTGGTCAGACAACAAATGCAAAGTTTTCTTTAAAGAGTGGTACTTATTACCTTCAGAAAAATATGGATTATCCTGAAATTCAGAAAATTCTTTCTTCGGGACAGACTGAATATGCAAAAGTTGTAATACCAGAAGGATTAACAATATCAAGAATTGGTATGATTCTTGAGGAAAACAGAATCTGTTCACTTAGTGATTTTAAGTCAGCTTGTAAGAATCAATCTATGCTTAAAGAATATGGGATTCCTGCTGAAAGTTTTGAAGGTTATCTTTTCCCTGATACATACTTTTTGAATATTGGAATGAAGGCAGAATCTGTTGTTTCAATTATGGTGGATAATTTTTTTACTAAGATAAAAGAAGTTCCAGCTCTGTCTGAAAAAAATGCAGAAGATTTGAATCAGATTTTAATTCTGGCTTCAATTGTGGAACGGGAATATAGGGTTGCAGATGAAGCTCCTTTAATTGCCTCAGTTTTTAAAAATCGTTTGAAGTATAATATTGGTCTTTATTCATGTGCTACAGTAGTTTATATTCTTACAGAAATTGAAGGTAGACCACATCCAGAGAAAGTTTATTTAAATGATTTGAAAATTGATAATCCTTATAATACTTATAAATATGCAGGATTGACTCCAGGTCCTATTTCAAATCCTGGACTGGTTGCATTGAATGCTGCTGCAAATACTCCAAAAACTAATTATTTTTTCTTTCAGGTTGATGGTGGTGATTCAGGAAGGCATGTTTTTGCAGAAACTTTTGATGAACATAAAACTAATCATAATTTGAGTGTAAAGAAATAGATGGGTGCTGGATATATTTCTAAAGATACAATAAATGCTATCAATAACACTTCTGATATTGTTTCTGTTGTAAGTGATTATACAAAGCTGGAAAGAAGAGGTGGAAATGATTACTGGGGATGTTGTCCTTTCCATGGTGAAAAAACAGCATCTTTTCATGTTGATTCTGATAAAAAATTTTATTACTGCTTTGGATGCCATGCTTCTGGAAATGTTGTAAAGTTTGTAATGGAAATGGAAAAAATTTCTTATGCAGAAGCTTTAACAAGTCTTGCTAAAAAATTTGGAATTCCTGTTCGTTATGAAGAAGGTTATTCTCAAAGTCCTGATTATCAGCAGGAAGAAAATAAAAAAAATCAGATGATTGATCTTTATGATAGAACTGCCTCAATGTTTCACTATCTTCTTACCGAAACAGAACAGGGAAAAAAAGCTCTTGATTATGTTGTGAAACGTGGGCTTACAAAGGAAACTGTTGAAAAATTCAGATTAGGTTATGCTCCTGCAGACAGATATTGGTTAAAAAAATTTCTTAAATCTAAAAATTATTCAGATGAATTTCTTAAGGAAAGCGGATTGTTTTCTTCTAACTATCCGGATATTTCTTTTTTTGCAGATAGACTTATGTTTCCTATTTTTAATAAAAAGGGACAGGTTGTAGCTTTTGGTGGTAGAGTTCTGCCTCCAGCTAATGAAAAAGAACGAAAATATCTTAATTCCAGTGATTTGCCACAGTTTAAAAAAAAGGAAACTCTTTTTGGATTTAATTTTGCAAAAAGTTCTATCCGTGAGCAGAAAAAAATTATTTTTTGTGAAGGAAATATGGATGTAATTGCTTATCATCAGTGTGGACTTACATATGCGGTTGCTACTTTAGGTACAGCAATGACTGAACAGCATATAAAAATGATTCAGGGGTTCGTTGCTGATGGTGAAGTTTATCTTTCTTTTGATTCAGATGAAGCCGGTCAAAAAGCTACTAAACGTGCAGTTTTAATGCTTCGGAAATTTGGACTCACAGTAAAAATAATTCAATTGAAAGGTGGAAAAGATCCAGCTGAAATTATGCTTAAATATGGCGCAGAAAACTTGACTACTCAAGTAAATAATGCTATATTAGATAGCGACTATTTTTTACTTAGACTAGGTGAGGCATACCCAATTGAAACTCCTGAAGGAAAACAGAAAGCTGCTTTGGAGTTTTTTGAATATGTTGATGCTCTTCAGTCTGAGATTCAAAAAGAGTTGTGTCTTGAGCAATTGACTCAGGCATTTAATCTTAAACCGGAGGCTGTAAAAAGGGACTTTATTAATCGTAATCAGGCCCGAGAACGTGTAAATATCCGGCAAGAGAACAATAAGCAAGAAGAAGTGAAACAGATTAAACTAGATGCAGAGCTTCGAGGTTTAATAGCTGTTACCGCCGATCTGGACCAGTTTAAGATCCTTCGTTCAAATCTATCTGAAAACGACTTTA
The DNA here is from genome assembly GCA_022768685.1 of Spirochaetia bacterium. Taxonomy (GTDB): domain Bacteria; phylum Spirochaetota; class Spirochaetia; order Treponematales; family Treponemataceae; genus Treponema_D. Next base: position 2,058 of record JALEPQ010000125.1, on the reverse strand, counting down.
AAAATCCAACTGCCAAAAGTTTATATAGAATTCTGGAAGAGTGTTTAAATGAAAACGTCTTTTCTATACCTGGTATTTTAACTCACTGTCAGGATGAGGCGCTTAGTCGTCTTATTGCACAGGTTATTTCTTCTGGTGTGTATCAGAGTGAAAATGTAAGTATTATTATAAATGATACTATAAAGTATGTAAGAAAAAATAATCTTGATGAACAGAGAAATAAACTGCTGCAGCGAATTAAAAACTTCCGGATAATTACTGAAGAAGACAAAAATCAGTTTAATGCTCTTTTAGCAGAAAAAATGGAACTTGATAAACAAGTACAGATATTAACAAAGTAGGTGAACACTTTTATGGACGAGATTAGCAATGCTTCTGTAGAGAAACTGCTTGAATTTGCAAAAGGAAAATCATTTATTACCTGGGAGCAGGTAACAGATGTTTTAGGTCAGGATTTTGTAAATTCACCTGAAATGGAAGATGTGTTAAAGCTTCTGTCTGAAAAAAATGTACAGTTGATTGAAACTGACATTATTGGTGTTGAAAATCCAATACAGGAAACAGAAGAAGTCGTTGATGATGACGAAGATGACATCATGCTGGAAACAGATGATGATGATATGGATGGAGGAGATGATTCAGTCTCTGAAATTGAAAAAGCAGAAAAAAAAGAAGCTGCTTCAAAAAATAGACTTGTAAATGGTGATAAAGATTCAAGTGTTGATGATCCAATAAGACTTTATCTCCGTGAAATTGGTAAAGAAAACCTTCTTACAGCTGAACAGGAAGTTGAGCTTTCTAAGCAGATGGAAGAAGGAAATAACATCATTAAAGGTGTAATCATTAATTCTGGAATTATGATTCCAGAATTTTACGCAATTGCACAAAAAGCTTTTACACGAATTGATGTTACAGAAACTAAAAAAACACGAAAAGAAATTAATGAAGAAATGGCTGATAAACGTCGTTTAAAGAGCTGTTATGGTGAACATATAAAACCTGTTTTGCCAGAAATGAAGCAGTATATGGCTTTGAAAAAACAGCTTTTTGATACTGAGCAGTCTAGTGCTATTTTTGCAAATCCTCAGTTAGTTGAATTAAGAACAAAGATTTTACCTGAACTACAGAAGGTTGATATTCAGACTGAAGAACTGGATAAGTTTACTCAAAAATATAGAGATGCAACTATAAAAATTGAAGAGTATCATCAGAAGCAGGAAAAGAAGATGAAGGAATTGAGAATTTCTAATCCTTCTGAACTTCGAAATCTTGGTAGAAAAATTTCCATCCGTTCACAGGCTGTAAAACTTGAACAGGAATTGAATATGAGTGCTGATGAAATTCGTGAAATTTACACTCAGATTCAGAAAATTGATAGAAAACTTCATCGTCTTGAATATGAATTTGAAAATGATGTAGATGAAATTTTAAGAATGGCTCAAGAAATCGAAGGCGGACGCCAGATGATGGAAAAAGCTAAAAATCGTCTTATTAATGCGAACTTACGACTTGTAGTTTCTATTGCAAAAAAATACACAAACCGTGGATTACATTTCTTTGATCTTGTTCAGGAAGGTAATATAGGTTTAATCAAAGCAGTTGAAAAATTTGAATATCGTAAGGGATTTAAATTTTCTACATACGCAACATGGTGGATCCGCCAGGCAATTACACGTTCAATTTCTGATCAGGCACGAACAATCCGCGTTCCTGTACATATGATTGAACAGATTAATAAAGTTGTTCGTGAAAGTAGACAGCTTATGCAGAAACTGGGGCGTGAACCAACAGATGAAGAAATTGCTCAGCAGCTTGGATGGCCACCAGCAAGAGTTAAGCAGGTTAAGAATGTTGCTCGAGAACCAATTTCTTTGGAAACTCCAATTGGTGAAGAAGAAGATTCAATTCTTGGAGATTTCATTGAAGATAAAGAAGTTGAAAATCCAGCTAATCAGACTGCTTTTACTTTGCTCCAGGAACAGTTACGTTCTGTATTGAATACATTACCTCCAAGAGAACAGGAAGTTTTAAAGATGCGTTTTGGTCTTGAAGATGGAT
>JALEPQ010000119.1 GCA_022768685.1 Spirochaetia bacterium | reverse complement strand
TGGGATTCTCCATGGGGACGTGGTTATCCAGGCTGGCATATTGAGTGTTCAGCTATGAGTATGAAATATCTTGGGAAACATTTTGATATTCATACTGGCGGTATTGACCATATTCCTGTGCATCATACAAATGAAATTGCTCAGTCGGAAGGTAGTTTTGATGCTGCTGAAAAGGCAAAAGGTCCTTGGGTAAATTACTGGCTTCATAATGAATTTTTAATTCTTGAAGGCGGAAAAATGTCTAAATCAAGTGGACATTTTATTACTTTACAGACTTCTTTACCTGAGGAAAAAGGTTTTTCTCTTAAAGATAAGGGATTTGAACCTCTTGATTACCGCTTTTTCCTTTTGGGTGGGCATTACAGAAAGCAGCTTGTTTTTTCTCTGGAAGCATTGGAATCTGCAAAAAAAGGTAGATCTGCTTTGATTAAACGTGCAGCCCAGATTTATGAAGCTGCCGGAGTAAAAGAAGAAGGAATTAAATTCTTACCAGAAAATGCGGACTTTAAAAAAGCTGATGAATATCTTTCAAAGTTTACTGCAGCTATGGAAAATGACCTTTCAACTCCTGTTGCACTTGCTGTTCTCCAGACTGCAATTAAAGATACAGAAATGAAACCTGGAGAAACTGTATGGGTTATCAGAAAAATGGATAGCGTTCTGGGACTTGGTATTGAAAAAAGTGCTATTGCTTTTAATGCAGAAAAAGCTAAAGCAGAAGCTGCAGGTTCTGGTGCTGCTGATGAGCATGAAGGAGATCCGGAAGCTGAAGAAATTAATAGTCTTGTAGCTGAAAGAACTGCTGCTAAAAAAGCAAAGGATTTTGCAAAAGCAGATGAAATCAGAAATCAGCTTGCAGAAAGAGGAATTACTATTATTGATACTCCCCAGGGACCAACCTGGAAACGTGGATAAGGAATCATTTTTTTTTGATTTACTTGTAAGTTTTAGCGAAAGGTAATGTTTATATGGCGGATGGTAAAAATTTATCGTTCGTCATTTTTTTTGTAACATATTTTTGTAAAATTTGTTGTTTATATAGATTCGAGAGGAAAATGGAAGATAATCAGTTGGAAATGGGAGTGTCGTTAAATGCGGCAAATCCTGTTGATTTTAGAAAGATTTATGATGCCTGTATGCAGATGTTGTTTAAAATCTCTTTTAAGATTGTAAATGACGAAGAAGCTGCAGAAGATCTGGCTCATGATTCTTTGATTAAGGCTAATGAAAAAGGTCTTGTTTTCCCTTCTTTAAATGATGCTAAATACTGGTTGATTCGCGTTGTAAAAAATGCGTCACTGAATTACATCAAAAGAAAAGATAGGGAACGTAAGGCTTATGAAAAAGTCTTATATGAAGATCATAGAAAAAACGAGACTGGTGAATCTGATTTACTTAAACAGGAATCTATGGAAAAAGCACGGGAAGCTTTGAAAAAATTGCCTTCCAAATTTCAGGAAGTACTAATACTTAGGGAATATAGTGATATGAACTATAAGGAAATAGGGAAGGTATTAGGAATTTCTGAAGGTAATGTAAAGGTAAGAATCTTCAGAGCAAGGGAGCAAATGCTAAAACTTATAGGAGAGGATAATGTCTTTTTGCCCGAGTGATGATATTCATTCAGTTTACCTTGATGGTGAATTGCCTGAAAATTTTAAATTAGAATATGAGTCTCATTTGCAGAGTTGTCCTGAATGTCAGAAAAAGCTGGAGCAGCTTAAAAAGGTACATCAGTTTTTTGAGATGGATTCAAACGCCCTTAATGTGGATGAACATTATTTGGAACAAAGTTTTGATCGTCTTATGGTTAAGATGAACTACGATAAGCATGTTTCTCCTAAAAATGCCGTAAGTCATCATTATTGGAATTTTGGATTGATTTCCGTTGGTGCTGCAGCAGTTCTTGCTCTTGCTTTGATTATTCCCATTCGTGTAAATGAGGCTTCTAAATCTGTAGCAAAAATTGTTCAGCAAAAACAACAGGTTGCTGCAATTTCTGCACCTAATTTTTCTAATAATGTTGAATTTGATAGTGGAAGAAGTGTTGTAATTTCGGGTAATATAGATAAGCAGGCTTTAGCTTCTGTCAGTACAAAAGCAGTTAATTCTCAATATGTTCTGAATGTGAATTCCAGAGGTAAAGGAACTTCTATGAATAACAGAATTGGGGATGTGGGTGTTTTTAATCCTGAGTTTAATGAAGAAAGTGCTGTAAAGTTCAAAGTAGTAGTACCGGGAATGAATGATATGATTATATGTCCTTAAAACTGGTACTCTGATATCAGGTAACATAGTGAATACTTCCGGTAAATTTAAATACAATTTTAGAAAATATCCTGTTATAAGAGCGTTAATTCTTTTAGGAATAATAGCCCTTATTCTTGGTACTGTTTTTTTTATTAACAAACAGCGGACTCCTATTCCAGAAATTGAGTCTATAGATCCTCCTGTAGGCGCACCTGGAGATGTTATTGTTATCTCCGGCAAAAATTTTGGTGATGTCCGTGATATGAGTTATGTAGAATTTTCTGGGGCAAAGTTGACTGCCAGTTCTTATATTTCATGGTCAGAGGATAAAATAAAAATTGTTTTGCCTGCAAATGTACAGGATGGTCTTGTGGTTGTGGGAACAAAAAATCTTAGATCTAAACCATCTCTTTTTGCTAATGAAGTAAATATTCCTATTCCTGTTACAAATTCAAGAGTTATTACAAAACCTGTTATTACTGAAATAACAAAATCTAAAGTCAGTGTGGGAGATTTGCTTGTAATCACTGGTAATAACTTTGGTGATGTAAGAAATCAGTCAAAAGTGCTTTTTACAATTGATTACAATAAAAAAATTGCTGAAGCGGAATATAAAAATGTGTCAATGTTTACGGAAAATATGATTTCTGCAAATGATGATAATTTTGATTACGTTTCCTGGTCTAACACCGAAATTAAAGTTTATATTCCTGATGGAGCTTGTTCTGGCGTAATTGTAGTTGATAAAGAACTGGAAAAATCAGATCCTTATAATATCACAATTACCCAGGATGCAGGTTCAAAGAATTATATAAACAAAAAAATTTATCTGCTTCAGTATACTGTTGATATTGCAGATGTTGTTACTACAGATACTGCAACTATTACATTGCGAAGCCCAGTTCCTGCAATTTATAGTGCCCAGCCAACGCTGGAAATTACAGAAGTAAGTCCTGAACCTGTTTTGACAAATTATCAGCATGATATGATTCAGCAGATATCAAAATCTAAAAGTAATCTTCCTAAAACTGTGGCATCACAATCTTTTGTTTTGCCAGTTTATGAAATTCAGTCAAATATTGTTCCTGAAAGAATAGGGCAGTATAGAGAAACAAATGAAGCTCTTTATGCAATGTTTACTGAATCTGATGAGCTGGTTCCAAGTGATGATGAAAAAATTGTAGAATTGAGTACAAATATTGCAGGTAAAGAAAAGAATCCTTATAAAAAAGCAAAACTGATTTATGATTATATGTGCGATAATTACAAGGTTGATGAAAAATATCGCAAAAATGATTCTAATCCTTTGGATCTTCTTAGACGTGGAAGAGGAGATTCCTATGATTTTGCTGTAATTTATACAGCTTTACTGCGCTCTGCGGGAATTCCAGCTATTACAGATGCCGGTATTCTGGTTTGCCAGGATATGATGACTCAACCCCACTGGTGGTGTGAATTTTATCTTCAGGATTTTGGCTGGCTTCCTGTGGATCCTGCAATTGGAGCAGGGTTGTCATACAGAGTCTGGCAGGAAGGTGATGAAGTGAATGTACGAGAGTATAACTTTGGAAATCTTGACTCTCATCATATTGCTTTTTCCCGTGGATGGAATCAGTTAAGACCCTTCAGTCAGGATAATAAAATTGTTCAACAACCAAGAAGCTTTGCATTACAGTCTATCTGGGAGGAAGCTTCCAGCAATATAGTGAAATACAGCTCTTTCTGGACTGTTCCAGTTGTAAAGGGCGTTTATTAATATTCCGCTGCTGCGGATTACAAGAGGTATAAAATGACAAAGATTTTAAGTGTAGGTGGATCTATTATTGCTCCAGATAAGCCAGATTCGGACTTTTTAAGTAAATTTGTAAAAATGTGTTCACAGTGGCTTGATTCTGATAAAAACAATCGTCTTATCCTTGTTGCAGGAGGTGGTGCCCCTGCCAGAGTTTATCAGAATGGTTTAAAGGAAACTTGTGAAAAAACAGGGTTTACTTTTGATGCAAATGCAGCTGACTGGATTGGTATTATGGCAACTCGTCTTAATGCACAGCTTTTAAAGGCTTCCTTTGGTGATTATTGTAAAAATGATGTTGTTTACAATCCAACTGAAGAAAACTTGAGTTTTGACGGTCAGGTTTTGGTTGCTTCAGGATGGAAACCTGGTTTTTCTACTGACACTGATGCTGTTTATCTGGGTGAAAAATTTGATGGAAAAACAATTGTAAATCTTTCTAACATTGAAAAAGTTTACACTGATGATCCCCGTAAAAATCCTGATGCAAAACCACTTGATACAATTTCATGGGCTGATTTCCGTAAAATGGTAGGTGATGAATGGACTCCTGGAAAGAATTGTCCTTTTGATCCAATAGCATCTAAAAAAGCCAGTGAACTGGGGATGAAAGTAATTTGTGCTGGTGGAAAAAATATTGAAAATATAAAAGCTATTCTTGAAGATAAAGATTATATTGGAACAACAATAGGTTAATTGGGAAAGCGGAATTAGATAAAAAGAAGCCCTGGTTTGCATATTTTACTTTGGGGGCTAATTAAGAAAGGCTTTGATTATCACAAACTTACTGATAATCAAAGCCTTGACTCGACGTTATGCACTGGAAGTCGTGTAATTATGAATTATGCATTGTTTCAAGTGCACTTAGAATGTTGTTGATTTTATTTCCATAATCTGGATCTGTGGCCCAGCTACCGGCAAGTCCAAAAATATCTTCTACGAATTTAGTTTTGTGAACCCAGTTGTAACGTGGATCAATAAGCTCGTTATTTAGAACTATATCTTCTGTAGTTGCATAGGCCTGAAGATGCTGAATGTGGGCTCTGACTCCTTCTTCAGTGGTTTCAAATATGACTCCAGGATGTTCTGCATCCATTGCACCCAAACCGCAATAATTATGAAAATAAGGCTGTACTAAATTTCCAAAACGTAAATAACCTGTTTCAAGACACATCTGGGCAAAAGCCACGTCAGAATTTATTCCTTCCATTTTTGATTCATCTATGTAGAGTTGTGCAAAAGTATAAATAAAAGCTGGATCTTCATAATCAGGATTCTGGCTCAAAAAAAATTCTGCCAGTTGGATTGAAGTCATCTTACCGGAATCAAGTAATTTCCTGGATAATTTTACAGGTTCTCTTTTTGGTATTGTCTGACAGGAGATAAAAAATAACAGTGGAAAACAAAGTGTAACAATTTTAATCAGTTTTTTATGCGATTTATTCATGTTTTTATATTCGGCAGAAAAAAAAAATCACTTTATTTTAAATATTTTTATGAAATTTTGTCATTTTTGAATAGTCTAAACATATATTATTATGTGGTAAAAAAATCTAAAAAAAATCGCCCTAAAATAAGGGAGTCTGCATTAAAGCATGGGATGTCATTTCCTTTTGATGAGGATTTGATATGTCTCATTTTGGGCTCAGGAAGTAAATTCATGAGCGTGGAAGTTATGGCCAGAAAAATCATTGAAACGCTGGATAGTTCTAATTCTGATGATGTTGTAAAAAATCTGCTTTCCCTAAAAGGAGTTGGTCAGGGAAAAGCTCTTGCAATTGCAGCGGCACTGGAATTAGGAAGACGAAGAAGCTGTCATCTAAAGGCTCCTGTAAGGAATCCTCTTGATGTTCTTCCGTTTCTTAGAAATTATGCCATAAACAGGAAAGAGCATTTTTTAGCGGTAAATCTCAATGGAAGTCATGAAATAATTAATATTCATGTAGTGACAGTTGGCATTGTAAATCGTGTTATGGTTCATCCTAGAGAGGTTTTTGAAGAGGCTATAAAGGTGAATGCTGCAGCTGTGATTTTGTGTCATAATCATCCTTCCGGGAATTGTAATCCTTCGGATGAAGATATTGAAACTACGCGGATTTTACTTGAGGCTTCTTACATTCTGGGGATTACTGTGCTTGATCATCTTATAATTGATTATGAAAACTATTTTAGTTTTATGGAGCATAAACTATTGTTCAGTGATGAAGATTAAATTAAAATCGAGAGTAAGAGATTATTATGAATGTAAAATTTAGCTTTTTATTTGTTTTGTTATTTGGTTTATTGTTTGTGCCTGTTTTTGCGCAGGAAGTTGAATCAGTAAATGAAAATGAGATTATTGAGAATGAAAATAATCTGGTTTTAGAGTCAGCTTTTGATGGTGAAAATTCTGTAATTTCGGAAAATGAAGGAACTGATGCGGAATTTTCTGCAGAGGAAACTTCTGAATCAGATGAGCTGGCTTTTGATCTGGCAAAACTGGTTTTACTGGAATCTTCTTTGATGACTGAATCTGAAGACGGATCTGCTGGTATTATCGTAAAAACTGATATAAAAAATGCAGATATATATCTGAATGGAAATTTTCAAGGAAGAACTGACCTTGAAGTTATGAATCTTCTTCCTGGAATGTATGTTATGGAAGTTAAAAAGAATGGGTTTAAGGATGAAATATTCCAGATAGAAGTAAAATCAGGAATTATTTCAACTTTCAGTGTGAACTTAACTGAATTGAAAGGTACTTTGACTCTAAAAAATCTTATTCCAGGAACAAAAGTTCAGGTTGACGGATATCAATACAGAAAAATCATTACAGCAAATGAAAATGAATCTGTTTATAAGCTGAATCTTGTACCAGGAAGATATTTTCTTACCTTTAGTAAATTTGGTTATGAATCAACTCAATCTCAAATTTATGTAAATGCATTTGAAGATACAGAATTGAAAGTTCAGTTAAATGAGATGGAAATGATTATTTCAGGACTTAGGGCAAGTAGAAAAACTATTAATCCTGAGTACAAAAATATTTATGGTAAGGTTGTTTTTACTTTCTTTGTAAGTGCCAGTTCTCCTTTATCTGCTTTTATTGAAGATGATAATGGAAATGAAGTGTGGAGAACTGATTGGAAAGAGTTTACTACATGGAAACAGGGATTTGAATGGGATGGTTCTTATCAGGATATAGGTAAAAAAGTTCCTGATGGAAATTATACAGTCCACATTTCCAGTGATCATTTTGATTATACAATGGTAATTATTGTAAACAGAGGTTCTAAATATCCTCTTCTTACTCCGACTGCTGCAGGCTCTGGAATTGGAACTTTACCTGCTTTATTCAGCTATTCGGAACCATATTTTGCTCCATTTGTAACTGTAGCTCCTGTTGTTCATTTGACAGATGGTACATTTAATTTTTATGACGTAAAAACTTCTGCAGGTTTTATTTCTAAAGGAAGTAGAAATAGAGAATTTTCTCTGGTGGGAAATCTTAATCCTGGTTATTCAGATGGTTTTATTGGCGGATTCAGTACATCATTGAAATTTTATGGCACAGCTATTCTTGATGAAAATAATACCAATCTTTGTTTAGGTCTTTTGCTTAGATATGGGCTGTCAAATGCGGCTTTTGCAAATATGACAGGAATTGATACTGGAAATGGTCTTGGAGGAGGCCTTCTTGTAAATGTTGACGGAAAATATGTGGGAACAGGTCTTTCTTCCCAGTTTATTTTTGGCAGTCAAACTGGACTTTTAAATAAAAAAGATAATTTATGGAAAAATGGTGTTACTTTCAGTGTAAAACCTGGTAATACAGTGCGTGCTGATTTATGGGGTGCTCTTTGCTCTTATTTTGGAGAAGAAAGTTCCTGGACAAAAGCTATTGATACTGGTGTAGATTTAAAATTTATGGTTGGAAAATCAAATGCATTATTTGATATGAATTTCAATTACACAAATATATTTGGAAAAGATCAGTTCTTTGCTCAAAGTTTTGGGTTGTATTATTTATTCTAGGTTATTAAATTTATTGATATGAAACTGTATTCAAAAGGACAAGTTATAAAATTTACTGTAATGGGAATGCTGGTTGCCTGTCTTGTTACTTCAGCCTTTTTTATAGGGTGTGGTGCACAGAAGGCAAAAAACACTGGAAAAGAAACTTCAAAAGCTGAAATTAAACAGGTTTCAGATACTGATGAAGTCATCTCTCCAAAACTGGAAACTGCAGTTTTGAATCTGGAAGAAAATCCAGGGAAACCTCTTCCTGTAAGTAATGTTTCTTATACTCAGGATGAAATTCAAAATATTAATGTTTATGACAGTTGTAATGAAGCTGTAGTAAATATTAATACAAAGATTACTGCGTATGACTGGTTTCTTGACCCTTATGTTCAGGATGGTGGCAGTGGTTCCGGTTCAATTATTGATAAAAGGGGATATATTCTTACAAATGTTCATGTAATACAAGGTGCAACAAAAATTTATGTATCTTTATTTGATGGAACTCAATATGAAGCTGAAATTGTAGGGCAGGATCTGGATTCCGATCTGGCTGTAATAAAATTTAATCCTCCTGAAGGAATGGAACTAAAAACAATTTCTTTTGGTGATTCTGCCAGTTTAAAAGTAGGTCAGAAAGTAATTGCGATTGGAAATCCTTTTGGTATGGAACGAACAATGACTACAGGAATTGTTTCTGGTTTAGGTCGCCCTATCCAGAATTCAAACAATCGTATTATCAGAAATATGATTCAGACTGATACTGCCATAAATCCAGGAAATTCTGGTGGTCCTTTGCTGGATACAAATGGAAGAATGGTTGGTATCAATACAATGATAATGTCTTCTTCTGGAAGTTCATCTGGGGTTGGATTTGCAGTTCCTTCAGAAACTGCTGTTCGGGTTGTAGCAGATTTGATTAAATACGGAAAAGTTCAGCGTGGGGTTCTTCAGGTAAAACTTGTTCAAAATAGCAGACGTATAGCTCAATATGCCGGTTTAGATAAAACTTCTGGAATGCTGGTTTCTGAAGTTACTCGTGGTGGAAATGCAGATAAAGCTGGAATGAAGGGCGGTACAGAACAGGTTTATTATGGAAATAGAAACAGAGTAATTTATCTTGGTGGAGATTTAATTACTAAAATAGACAACATAAATATATCAACTCTGGCAGATTATTATTCTGCATTGGAGAGTAAAAAGCCAGGTGATACTGTTTATGTAACTGTCAGACGAAATAGAACTGATGTCATTTTGAAAGTAGTGCTTTCAGAGTAAAAGATATTTTTAGAAGGATAAGATTATTATGGAAAATTCACCTCAGCAGATTCAGTCTGCAAAAAGTACAATTCGACAGCTTTTGCCTTTAATTGAACAGGCAGAACGAAAATTCAAGAGTGCAAGAAACTGGGGATTTGTAGATATTTTTGGAGGAGGTTTAATCTCTGATTTTATTAAACACTCTCACTTAAATTCAGCAAGTATCATTATGAATGACATTCAACATAATCTTCAAATTTTGCAGCAGCAGTTGAACGGACTTGTTATTCCTACAGATTACAGAATGCAGATGGGAGGATTCTCTACTTTCGGAGATTTTATTTTTGATGGTGCTGTTTTTGATATTTATATGCAGTCAAAAATTATGTCCAGTCTGGAACAGGTTAGGGATTTAAAGAATAAGATTCTGCAGTTAGATGCAGTATTAAATAAAATGTAGCCTATGAGAAAATTTGAAGTTGTAAGTCCTTTTGAACCAAGTGGAGATCAGGGACAGGCTATAGACAGACTTTCAGAAGGTTTTTTACGTGGTGATAAATTCCAGACATTAAAAGGTGTAACTGGTTCTGGAAAAACTTTTACCATGGCAAAAATTATTGAAAGAGTACAGCGTCCTACGTTAATTATCAGTCATAATAAAACTTTATCAGCTCAGCTTTATAGGGAATTTAAGTCTTTTTTTCCAAATAATGCAGTTGAATATTTTGTTTCTTATTATGATTACTATCAGCCTGAAGCTTATGTTGCTGCAAGAGATTTGTACATTGAAAAAGACTGTTCTATAAACAAAGAAATAGATAATCTTCGTCTTTCAGCTACTTACAGTCTTATGGAAAGAAGAGATGTTATTGTAGTAGCTACAGTTTCTTGTATTTATGGTCTTGGTATGCCAGATTTGTACAAGGAAATGCGTATTCATGTAGAAACAGGACAAACTTTAGATGTGAAAAAATTTGCAGAACAGTTAATAAGTTTGCAATATACAAGAAATGATGATGTACTGGACAGAGGGAACTTTAGAATTAAAGGGGATGTGATAGAAGTTTATCCCCCTTACATGGAAACTGATGAGGCATACCGAATAGAACTAGATTGGGATGAAGTAGCAAGAATCAGGCGTTTTGATGTTTTAAATAGAAGTGTTACTGGCGAAATTGATGAAACTGTTTTTTATCCGGCAAAGCACTTTGTTGTTCCTAGAGATCGTCTTATAGAATCTACTAAAAAAATTGAAAAGGAAATGGAAGACCGGGTTGAAGAATTACGTGCTGCAGGAAAAATGCTTGAAGCTGAGCGTTTAAAGACTCGTACAACTTATGATATTGAAATGCTTAGGGAAATGGGCACTTGTCCTGGAATAGAAAATTATTCCGGGCCAATTTCGGGGCGAAACAGAGGGGATCCGCCGGCAACTTTGCTTCATTATTTTCCTGATGATTTTTTGTGCATGATAGACGAAGCTCACGTTTCTGTACCCCAGATTGGTGCCATGTACGAAGGTGACAGAAGCCGTAAACAGAATTTGATTGACTTTGGATTCCGTTTACCATCAGCTTTTGATAACAGACCTCTAAAAAAAGAGGAATTTGATAAGAAGATGAATCAGATTATCTATGTAACAGCTACACCTCGTCCTGAAGAAGTGAAGCAGAGTACACAAGTTGTAGAACAGATAATTCGTCCTACAGGTCTTCTTGATCCTATTGTTGAAGTTCGCCCTAGTGAAGGTCAGATGGAAGATATTTACCGGGAAGTAAAAGAAAGAATTGAAAAAAATGAACGTTCTTTAATTTTAACATTGACCAAAAAAATGGCAGAAGATCTTACTGAATATCTGACAGAGTTAAATTTAAAGGTAAAGTATATCCATTCTGAAATAGACACTTTTGAACGAGTTGAAATATTAAAAGATTTACGTGAAGGAAAAATTGATATTCTCATTGGTATTAACCTTTTGCGAGAAGGAATAGATTTGCCGGAAGTTAGTTTTATTGCATTGCTGGATGCTGATAAGATAGGATTTTTGCGTTCAGAAACTTCTCTGATTCAGATTATTGGTCGTGCAGCAAGAAATGCAGAAGGTAAGGTTGTAATGTATGCTGATCATATGTCGCCTGCCATGGAAGCTGCAATAAAAGAAACAAAACATCGTCGTGAAGTTCAGGAAGCATACAATAAGGAACATGGAATTACACCTCAGACTGTAAAGAAAGCTATTGCAGATATTCTTGTTCACGATAAGGAAGAAGCTGCTGAGACTGTAGGAATTGATGTTGAAGTAATAAAAAATAAAGCAAATCTGTTTAATCCTTCAGAACGTAAAAAAGTTATTAAGGCTCTTACAGAACAGATGTCTGAATATGCAGAAAGAATGGAATATGAACAGGCTGCTGCAGTCCGAGATCAAATCCGAGATATTCAGGCTCAATATGGTGAATAAAATTTGCCTGGTTTTTTTGGAAATTACTTTGAAAGTAAATTGGTTATTGACATTTTCCATTGAATTTATTAATCTATCCAAACTATTATTGTTTATGAATTTTTTTATGAAGTGTTGAGGATGCGGCTTCACTTCAAGGAAGGAATAAGATATGTCTAGAATGTGTGATGTTTGTGGCAAAGGTGTAATGTCAGGAAATAAAGTTAGTAAGTCTTATAACCATACACGCAGAACTTGGAGACCTAATCTTCACAGTGTAAAAGCTACTCTTCCTAACGGATCAGTTAGAACACTTAAAGTTTGCTCTGGTTGTTTAAGTGCTAATTTTATTGAAAAGAAAGTTAGAGTTCCAAAAACTGAAACTCCAGCTAACAACTAATTAAATCTGACGAATACTGTATTGATTTGATGAGAACCGTCCATTTTGCCGGGCGGTTTTTCTTTTTTAAATCAAATCTGCCTGTAATTTCTCTAAATTTTTATCTTTAATCTATCGTATGCACAGTGAATATTTTGAGTCAGGTTTTTGAACGCAGATTTATGTTCATTGAGGTAGTTTTCAGCGTCCACATGGCTTGTGTTGTGTGTAATGTGGGTAATCCAGACATTATCTCCACCGATTTTTTCAGCACATTCCATTGCCTGCAGGAAATTGAAATGAGTGGAATGCTCTTTAATTCTTAATCCGTCTATTATAAGGTGCTTAATTGTTCCGCCGTTTTCTTTTAAAAGTTTTATAGAATCCTCACTTATAAAAGAACAGTCTGTTAAGTAGGCAATAGATTCTTTTAGTCCGTTGTTTTCCTCTGTCAAAAGCCAGCCTGTAGTTTCAAGATGCCCATGAAGCATTGGAATTGGAGTGATTTTTGTAGTTCCATAAAAAAAAGAAGAGGATACTTCGTTTAATTCAACTTTTGCATGACCTCCACCTTCTTTAGGTTTTCTGAAAAAATAATCAAACCTGTTTTCAAGATCTTTTATTGTTGTGCTGTTTGTGTAAATTGGCATTGGAGGTGCATAACATTTTTTCTTGCCTTCCTCAGTATCTGGTTCTTTCCAAAGTTCACAACTGAATACTCTCAAATCGTCTATTCCGTGAAGGTGATCTGCATGGGAATGTGTTAATAGAACCGCATCAATTTTTTTTATGTTGTTTTCTAGACATTGAATTCTGAATTCTGGTCCAATATCAATAAGAATATATTTATCATCATTTGTGTGAATGTAAACTGAAGATCTTAATCTTTTATCTCGCGGATCAGATGATTTACAGACTTTACAGTCACATGCGATTACTGGAACTCCATGGCTGGTTCCTGTTCCTAAAAAAGTTAATTCCATAGGTCAATTATACTTTTTCCACATAAAAAATAAAATATTATTTTTGATTTACTGCAGGGCAAACGCATTATAAACAAAAATCCGATTTTTTGGCTCCCAGTCACGGTTGCGTGATTCAAAACCGCGCAATAATGCGCTACACGCTTTTTGTGGTATAGAAACTATTGAACTGCCGCTTCGCAGCAGCCACAA
>JALEPQ010000097.1 GCA_022768685.1 Spirochaetia bacterium | reverse complement strand
AATTCCCCAGTTAGGTTTGCCAACTCCCAGAATTGCAATTTTACTTCCTGCTGAAAGTCCTAAAGAGAGCAGTTGTTTACTGAATTCCTGTGATTTTTCATTTACTTCGCTATATGTAAATTCTTTTTGTCCAACTTGAGCAACGGCAGGTCTGTCTGCAAATTTTTTTACACTGTTTGCCAGAAGGCAAGGGAATGTGTATTTTCCTAAATCTTTTATTGTTTCCATAAGAACTTTAATTATAATAAAAAAATTTGTATAAGTCATTAAAAATGATTTACAGAAAAAGTCTTTTTATTGAAGAGAACGTGTAAAATCACTATACTAATCAAACTATGGAAAAAGAATTAGACAAAAAATTACTCTGTCATTGGGCTGACCGTATGGCAGACAAAATTATTCAGGAAAAAGGTGATTTAGATTGCTATACATGTGCATCTGGAATTACACCTTCAGGAACTGTTCACCTTGGAAACTTCCGCGAAATTATTACAGTAGATTTAGTTGTTCGTGCACTTAGAGACCGCGGTAAGAATGTTCGTTTTATTTATTCTTGGGATGATTACGATGTATTCCGTAAGGTTCCTGCAAATATGCCAGATCCAGAAATCCTTGAAAAATATCTTCGTTATCCAATTACAGAAGTACCAGATACAACAGGTCGTAATGAAAACTACGCACGTCATCATGAAGTTGATATTGAACAACAGCTTCCTCGTGTGGGAATTTCACCTGAATTTTTGTATCAGGCTAGCCGTTACCGTGCAAATAAATATGCTGAAGGTATGAAAAAGGCTATGCAGAATCGTGATGTTATTAAGGCATGTTTAAATGAATATCGCGATGATGATCACAAAATGAAGCCAGAAGATGTTTACTGGCCTGTAGCTATTTTCTGTGGAAAATGTCAGAAAGATACAACTGAAATCACTGATTATGATGGTGAATACGGAATTTCTTATAAATGTGAATGTGGAAACTGCGAAACAGCAGATATCCGTGTTTTCAAAGGTGCAAAACTTGGTTGGCGTGTTGACTGGCCAATGAGATGGAATGAAGAAAAAGTTGTATTTGAACCAGGTGGAAAAGATCATATCAGTCCTGGTGGATCTTACGATACAGCAAAACTTGTTTCTAAACGTATCTACAACTGGAATGCTCCTGTTACAATGCGTTATGACTTTGTAAATTTAAAAGGTGTTCCTGGAAAAATGTCTTCTTCTAAAGGTAAAGTAATTGCTTTACCAGACGCACTTGATGTTTACCAGGCTGAAGTTCTTCGTTACATGTTTGCAGGAACTCGTCCTGATACAGAATTTGCCATTTCTTTTGATATGGATGTTCTTAAAGTTTATGAAGACTATGATAAGACAGAAAGAATTGTTTACGGTGTAGACAAGGCTAAAAATGATGATCAGTTTAACAAGGAAAAGAGAATTTATATTCTTTCACAGCCAGACGGAAAAATTCCTGAAGTAATGCCATATCAGGTTCCAATTCGTATGCTTGGAACATTACTTCAGACATATTCTTATGATTTTGATGCAGTAATCAAATCTTTAGGTGATGTAAAACCTGAACAGGAAGAAAGATTACGCCGACGTATGGAATGTGCAGCATTCTGGTTTAAGCATTCTGCTCCAGACTGTGCTCCTGAATTCTGCTTTGAAATCCGTAATGATGGTTCAAAAGCTGATTTGTCTGAAGAAATGACTAAAGCTATCATTAGAGTTCGTGATGAAGTTGTTCCAAAGGTAGGAACATTTGCTCAGGATAAAGACTGCCAGCAGGCTATGTATGATATTGCTACAGAAATGGGCTTAGATGCAAAAGCTTTGTTTACAGCTCTTTATCAGGCTTTGATTGGAAAAGATCAGGGACCTAGACTTGCAAACTTTATGAAGATTATTGGTAAAGAAAAGTTAGCTAAGATTTTAGCTGTTTACTAATCTGTGTAAAATGGACTTGTAAGAAGACTGTCAGAAATGGCAGTCTTTTTTTTTAATATTTTTCATTTAGGCTTTCAATTAATGATTCAATTATATGAAGATCTTTATTTGAAAAGTGAATTAACGATTCTTCGATTGAAAGGATTTCAGGTTTTAATTCTTTTGAAGTTGTAATATTTTTTAAAGATGATGTAACTCCCTTAACAAGTTTTTCTACTGTAATACCCAAAACTTCTGCTATTTTTACAGCTTTTTCAGCATCAGGTAAAGAACCTTTTGTTTTTAAATAACTACTTATAGTATTAGTGCTTAAACCTGTTTTATCGGCAAGTTCTTTTGTCTGAATACCCTTACATTCCATATAATATTTTAAATTTTCATTAAAACTCATTAATAAAAAATTACTAACAAATCATTATTTTTACTTGAATATCAGTAAAATTTAACTTAATATAAGTTTCAAGTAAAATATTACTAATTAGAGTGTTATGAAAAATAGATTTAGACAATTGCTTTTAATTGCAATTAACATGTGGATTATTGTCTTGATTTTTACATTGGTGGTAGTTTTAAATGGGTAACTGTAAAATTGTTGTAGCAGGAACAGGGTATGTTGGATTAAGTGTTGCATGTTTACTTGCTCAAAATAATCCAGTTTCAGCTGTAGAAATTAATAAGGAAAAAGTTGAAAAATTAAATAAACGAATATCTCCATTTCAAGATAATGAAATACAGGAATTTCTGCAAAGACCTGCATTACAATTGCATGTAACTCAAGATTCTTCTATATATAAATCTGCTGATTACGTAATAGTTGCTACTCCTACAAATTATGATGAAAGTAAAAATTTTTTTGATACAAGCGCAGTGGAATCAGTAATTAATCTTGTTACAGAAATAAATCCAAATGCATATATAGTAATAAAATCTACAATTCCAGTGGGGTATACAAATTACATACGTGAAAAAACTGGAAATAATAAAATTATGTTTAGTCCAGAATTCTTAAGGGAAGGAAAAGCTTTGTATGATAATCTTTACCCAAGCAGAATTATAGTTGGAACAGATACTGATAATGGAGAATTAAAAGAAGCTGCCGAAACATTTGCAAAATTACTTCAGGAAGGTGCATATAAAAAAGACATTCCTACAAAGATTATGAACTTTACAGAAGCGGAAGCTGTTAAGCTTTTTGCAAATACATATCTTGCATTGCGTGTTAGTTATTTTAATGAATTAGACACCTATGCAGAATTAAGGGGATTGGATACAAAGTCAATTATTGAAGGTGTATGTCTTGATCCTCGCATTGGTGACTTTTATAACAATCCAAGTTTTGGCTATGGGGGCTATTGTCTACCTAAGGACACAAAACAGCTTTTAGCCAACTATGCTGATGTTCCTCAAAATCTTATTAGTGCAATTGTTCAAAGTAATACCACAAGAAAAGATCATATTGCCCAGATGATTATTGACAGACACCCAAATACTGTAGGAATTTACCGCCTGACCATGAAAAGCGGCAGCGACAACTTTAGAGCCAGCGCAATTCAAGGCGTTATGAAACGCATTAAAGCAAAGGGAATTGAAGTTGTGGTGTATGAACCAACTTTGAAGGAAGACAGCTTTTTTAACAGCAAGGTTGAACGGGATCTGGATAAGTTTAAGAAAGAGTGTGATGTGATAATTGGCAACAGAATTCAACCAGAAGTGTTGGATTGTTGGGGTAAGTTTTATACCCGAGATATTTTAATGAGAGATTAAATATCTTTATGGCAGAGCTTGTTCAACCTAAAAAAATTGCAAAAAATACTCTAATGCTGTACTTCCGTCAGATATTAGTGATGTTAGTATCGCTTTATACCGTTCGCGTAGTTTTAAATGTATTAGGGGCAGAAGATTATGGAATTTATAACGTTGTTGCCGGGGTAGTAACAATGTTTAATTTTTTGTCTTCTTCTATGGCTACAGCTAGTCAAAGATACTTTAGTTATGATTTAGGTAAAAATGATGCAGAACATCTGAAGGTTACTTTTAGTGTAACGTTTCAGATATATATTATTCTATGTGTAATTATTTTTATTTTAGCTGAAACATTAGGCATCTGGTTTGTAAATAATAAACTTGTAATTCCAACAGAAAGGCTTTTTGCTGCGAATTGCATTTACCAAACAGCAACTTTTTCATTTATTTTATCTATTATTACAGCTCCTTATATGGCATGTGTTATTTCACATGAAAAAATGGGAGTTTTTGCTTATGTTAGCATAATTGAATGCATTCTAAAACTTTGTGTTGTATTTGCATTACGGTTTATTTTAATAGATAAGTTAATTTTATATGGAATCTTATTATCATTAGTAGCTTTAATAAATACTTCGATTTATCGAATTTACTGTCATAAGAAATTTGATGAATGTCGTTTTAAAATTTATAAAGACAAAGACTTATTTAAAGAACTTGTAAGTTACAGTAGTTGGAACTTGTTTGGTTCCAGTGTTGGGGTTGTGAAAAATCAGATAATAAATATCTTATTGAATTTATATTTTGGTCCAATTGTAAACGCTGCAAGAGGAATTTCTCATCAGGTTAGTAATGCCGTAAACAGTTTTGGTCAAAATTTTACAGTGGCTATGCGTCCACAGATTATAAAGAGTTATGCAGCTGAGAATACAGAAGAATGTTTAAATCTTGTTTATAGAGGTTGCAAGCTAACTTTTCTGATGATGTTAATTTTTATCTTACCTCTGGAATTAAAGATGGATTTTGTACTGAATTTGTGGTTAAAAAATCCTCCAGATAATGCAATCTTATTTACCAGAATCATTTTGTTAGATTGTCTTATAGATTCTTTGAATTACCAGATTATGACATTGGCTCAGGCAACTGGAAAAATAAAGTTGTATCAATCTGTGGTAGGTGGGATTTTATTATGTAATTTGCCTGTTAGTTATTTTGCCTTACGTTTAGGAGCACCTGCGTATTCAGTTTTATTAGTTAGTCTTGGCCTTACTGTAATAGCAATGATTGTTCGACTTTTAATAATAAAAAGACTAACTGATTTTTCAATTTTGAACTTTTTAATTAAAACTGTTGTTCCATGTTTTATTGTCCTTCTGGCTTCAACAGGAATTTCTTTTTTCTTTTCAAGATTATTAAAAGAAGGTGTTGTTGGTTTTGTATTAACTGTTTTTATTTCTGTACTTGCAGTTGGAATTTTTGGATATTTTATTGGACTGAGTAAGCAAGAAAAAGTTCTTGCACGAAACTTGTTAGGTAAAGTAATAAGGAAGAAGTGATGAAGATAGAAAACTTAGTAAATTGTTCAGGTTGTCATTCATGCTATTCCTCATGTCCTAAGGCGGCAATACAAATGGTGCCAAATTGTGAAGGTTTTTTGTATCCGGTTATTGAGAAAAGTTTATGTGTTGAGTGTGGTATTTGTGAGAAGTTTTGCCCGGTTCTTAATATTGTAGATTACAATCAGAAAAAAGATACAGAAGCATTTGCAATTATAAATAATGATGAAAATATTCGTTTTGAAAGTTCATCTGGCGGTGTTTTTACTGCAATTGCGAAAAAAGTAATTGAACAAAATGGAATTGTTTTTGGTGTGAAGCTTGATGAAAATCAGGTTGCAATACATTCATTTACAGAAAATATGGAAGGTCTTTCTGAATTTAGGGGGTCAAAATATGTCCAAAGTGATGTTGGACATGCTTTTATAGATTGTAAAAAATTCTTGGATGATGGTAAGGCAGTATTGTTTACGGGAACTCCATGTCAAATTGAAGGCTTAAAAAGATTTTTGAGAAAAGATTATGAAAATCTTTTATGTATGGATATTATTTGCCATGGTGTGCCTTCTCCCAAATTATGGAAAGATTATGTAAATTTTCAAGAAAAAAAATCCGCTTCGCGGATAGTGAAAACTGCTTTCAGGCGGAAGAATGACGGCTGGAAGCAGTTTTCACTATCATTCACTTTCGCGAATGATAGTGAATACTGTGCTTCTCTTTATAAAGATCCATATCTTCAATTATTTTTGAAAGATGTTTGTTTAAGAGAAAGTTGCTATCAATGCTCATCTAAAAAAATTAATCGTATAAGTGATATAACAGTTGCTGATTTTTGGGGAATTCAAAACGAGCTACCTGAAATGGATGATGATAAAGGAACAAGTTTTGTTTTAGTTCATACAGAAAAAGGAAAGAAAATAATTTCAGAATTACAAAATTCCAAAATAAAACAAGTAAATTCTGAAGTTGGAATCAAATATAATCCATCACTTATAAAAAGTGTAAATCGACCAAGATTAAGAGATTCTTTTTATTCAGATTTGGAAAAAATGGATTTTGAAAAATTAGTAAAAAAATATACAAATCAAAGTTTTTTTTCTAAAAGCAAAAACGTTCTAAAACGAGCTATTAAAAAAGTATATAAGGTTGTGTTTGGATAAATATGAAAATAGGTATTATGACATTCTGGTGGAGCCAGGATAATTATGGACAACTTTTACAATGTTACGCACTACAGAAATATCTTAGAGATATGGGGCATGATGCGTATTTGATTAGGTATAATCCTGAAAACGATACTAATAAGACTTCGTTAATCAGAAAATTTGCAAAGATATTTAATCCAAAAAAATTAACTAAATACATTTTCATGAAAATAAAAAGGAAAATAACTGAAAAAAAAAGATTTGCTCAGCTGGAAGAACAAAGATTGAACCCACGATATTTTGATGATTTTAGAGCGAAATATTTGAAATGTTCGGATACGTTTTACAGTTCATATGACTCATTAAACGAAAATCCTCCGGAAGCAGATGTTTATATAGTTGGTGCTGATCAAGTTTGGAATTTTAATTTGTATCCTAAAAAAGCTATAAATGCATATTTCTTAAATTTTGGGAAAAATGAAATAAAAAGATTAAGTTATGCAGCTAGTTGGAGTATTCCAAAAATTGATAAAAAACATATAACTCAGATTTCTCCATTATTACAAAAATTTAATTATGTAAGTGTTAGAGAAATAAAAGGATTATTCTATTGTGAAAAATGTGGTGTTATGAATGCTGAATGGGTACCTGATCCAACTTTTCTTTTAAAAGCAGATAAATATCGACAAATATATAAAGAGTCGACAATTAGAAAACCAAAAGATTCATATGTTTTGTTGTATATGTTAGGTAATTCTACTGATTTTAACATTCAAAAAGCGTATGATTTTGCAAAAAGTAAGAATCTTAAAATAATTTATGTTACAGGAAATGGAGTAGTTGATGATAAAGAAAAATATTATGCAACAATTCCAGAGTGGCTTTATCTTATTGATAATGCAGAATATGTAATAACTAATAGTTTTCATTGTTGCGTTTTTAGTTCCTTATTTAATAAAAAGTTTGGAGTAATACAACTTTCTGGAGTTTGGAAAGGTTCTAATGATAGATTTGAAAGTCTGTTTAAATTTTTAGGAATTGATTCAAGATATATTACAAATGCTAATTTTGATAATTTGGAAATTTCCTATCAAATAAAAGACTTATGTTTTTCACAAAGTTTTTTGGAGGCATTATATGACTCCAAAAATTAGCATTATTGTTCCTGTCTACAATGTAGAAAAATATCTTAAACGATGTATAGATTCCATTTTGGCTCAGACTTTTACAGATTTTGAGTGTATTTTGATTGATGATGGTTCTCCCGACAACTGTCCTGCAATTTGTGATGAATATGCAAAAGCAGACAAAAGAATAAAAGTAATTCATCAAGAAAATAAAGGTGTTAGTGCAGCTAGAAATGCAGGATTAGATACCGCAAAAGGTGAATGGATTGGTTTTGTTGATTCGGATGACTGGATTGAACCGAATATGTATGAACAAATGCTTGGTTCTGTAAACAAAAATGTTGATGTGATTATCTGTAGTGTTTTTGGTATTGAAAATAAAGTTCTAAAAAAAGAATTTGACTCTTCTGCGGCAGTAAAATATTTATTTGGAGATAAAGGCTTTCAGGGCTATGTGTGGTCAAAAATAATACGCAAAGAAATTATTGGTAATTCTAGATTTGATACTAGATACAAATATATGGAAGACTTAAGCTTTTTATACGAGGTATTTCATAAGTGTAATAATTTTATCTGGAATACTACACCTCTATATCATTATGAACAAAATGAGACTAGTTGTGTACACCAAAAAGGCTTAACAGAACAAGCCGTTACAGGCATATTGTGTTATGAAGAATTGATTAGTTCTGAGCATAATGATGTTATAAAAAAGCTTATAGTAAAGGACTATATTAATTTTATTATGAGTCTATGTATTCATGAGTTAAAAATTAATAAAAACAAAAAAAATCTGTTAGTCTTAATTGAGAAAATTAAGCAAAAATCAAATTATGTTTTTTTTACAAAAAATCTAACAATAAAACGAAAAATTCTGGCTATATTATTATCCAACAGTTTGTTTTGCAAAATAGTTTTAGAAATATTTAATTTAAGATAATGAGGTTAGCTTGATCTTCTATTTAATACAATTTTTACTACTGCTCATTTTCTCATATACTTATGTTAACGAAAGTAATGTAAAATATGTTGGTGTGAGAGAACGAAATGGAATTGATTTATGTAAGTTGTGTAGTTGTGATATTGCGGAATTGGTTCCTGACCCAACATTGTTAATAGCACCTGATGACTATAGAAAACTATATAGAGTCTCCGAAAACAGATTTAAAAATCAGAAACAACCTTTTATTTTTTTATACTTATTAGAAAATCAATGTGAATTGGATAAAGAAAGTGTATTTAATTATGCAAAGAGTAGAGGTTTGAAAGTTCTTTATACAACAGGAAATGGTCTTCTAGATAAATATACAAAATGTTATCCAACCATAGAAGAATGGCTATACCTGATAGATAATGCTGAGCTTGTTATTACTAATAGTTTTCACTGTGCAGTTTTTAGTTGTTTGTTTAATAAATCATTCGGTGTTTCAAAGTTAGTTGGAAAATTTGAAAGTATGAATTCTAGATTTGATACTTTGTTTGAACAGTTTCAGTTAGAACCAAAATATATCATCAATAATGAATTATCAAATATTGAACATAGTAAGAATTGTTATAAATTAAAAAATATTAATATTTCCAACTTTGTTGATTTATTGAAGATAAAGGAGTATTAGGTGAATAAAAAAGATAAATCTATTTTATTTGTTCTTCCAGGTACTGCTAGAGCTTTAACAGGTGGTTATAAAGTTATTTATGAGTATGCAAATAGATTTTCTGCAGAGGGATGGACTGTTGGATTGTTATATTCATATCCACCAAGGAAGAAAGGAATAAAAAATTATATTAAACAAATTCTTAAAAAAGTTATGTATGATATTTTTAAAACATACAAAGTTTGTAAATGGTTTCCTGTAAATAAGAATATTAACAAATATCTATTAGCAAATGAGATTTTAGATAACTTTCCTGATGACTGTAAATCATATGAATATATTTGTGCAACAGCATTAAAAACTTCTTTTTGGGTGAAAGAATGGGAATTTTTTGACGAACAAAAGAAGTTATATTTGATTCAAGATTTTGAGAATTGGAATGGTATAAAGGATGAGATTGTTTTTGATTCTTATAAATTAGGATTAAAAAATATTGCAATTTCTGAGTGGTTAAAAAATATCGTTGAAGGTTGTGGTGAAAAATGTTATTTAGTAAAAAATGGTTTTGACTTTAATTCTTTTCAATTAATTTCTCCAATTGAAAGTAGGAATCCTTTTAGAATTGTTATGTTATATCATACAAGTACACGCAAAGGTATTTCATATTCGTTTTCTGCTTTAGAAACATTAAAAAAAGATTTTCCTGAGTTGGAAGTAAATATTTATGGAGTACCAAAGCGTCCTAAAAGTCTACCATCTTGGTATCATTATGTACAAAAACCTTCAAAAAAAGAATTATTGGATTTGTATAATTCATCTTCAATTTTTATTTCTTCTAGCATACAGGAAGGGTGGGGACTAACCGTTGGCGAAGCTATGCTCTGCGGGTGTGCAGTTGCTTGTACAGAAAATAATGGACATCTGATTATGGCTAAAAATGAAATAACGGCATTAACTAGTCCAATACGTAACTCTAGTTTGTTAGCAGAAAATATTAAAAAACTTATTACTAATAATAAATTACGCATAGAGATAGCAAAAAAAGGTAATGAGTTTATTCAAAAATTTGATTGGAATAGTTCATTTACAGAATTTTTAAGAGTTATCCAGGAGAATGAGTGATGGTATATATATGTTTAATACTATTGTATTGTTTGTTAGCCTTTAGTATAAATCTAAAATATGGGAATGAAGTATCTTTTTCGTCTGGAGTATTTATACTATTATCCTTGTTTTTTTTAGCACTGATTGTTGCTAGACCAAGCTATTTTCCTGATTACAAAAATTATTTTTCTTTCTATGCAGGTGATGCTGGGGAAAGATTTGAGCCTGCTGCAAAAATAATTAAGAAAATTAGTCCATCTTTTTATATATTTCTTTTATTTTTTGGAATCTGTGGATTTTGCGTAAAAATGGTGGCAATAAAACAAAATACTATATATCATAATTTAGTTTTATTTACTTACCTTTCTACAACTTTTATTTTACATGATTTAATACAAATTCGTGCAAGTTGTGCAATAGCTATATTCTTATTTAGTTTAAAATATTTAATTCAAAAGAATTATGCTAAGTATTACTTACTTATATTTGTTTCAACCTTATTTCATTATTCCGCTGTTCTTTTCCTCTTTGTTCCAATCTTGTGCATGTCTAATAAAATAAGTGTAAAATTTTGGATATTAATTATTTTATTCTCGTATGTTCTTTATTTTTTACATTTAGATTTTATTTCTCTTGCTATGATTATTATTCCCAAAAATACTTATATATTTCAAACACTAAATTTTTTTGCAGGAAAAAGAGTAAATGTTTTTAATGTTGGACAAATATTGAAAATAATAATTTTTTTATATTTTTTGTTTCATAATGAGGAATTAGATGAGGTAGGACTTCTTTCATTGAAATTGTTAGGAACATCTGTTGTTCTTTTCCCATTATTGGCTTCTATTTCAGTTCTTTCATTTAGAGTTAGTGAATTATTTGGTAGTAGTATTATTTTTCTTTTACCAGAACTATTAAATAAAAATGATAGCAAGAAATATTATTTAATGGTGTTTGTTAGTTTTGAAGTTGGATTATTCTTTATAAATAATATTATATGTGGATATATTTTTTAAGGACTTTTAGATGAATATGCTTGTTTCAATTATTTTATTTTACCCAACGGAAGAAAATCTTCTTAAAATTATTAAATTGTCTGAAATTGTAAAGATACTTATTGTTGATAATAGTGATAATGACATTTTTTATATAAATAATAATTCAAATATTGATTATGTAAAACTATATAAGAATCATGGAATAGCACATGCTTTGAATATAGCTTGTAAAAAAGCTATAGAACAAGGCTATGATTGGTGTGTTACATTAGATCAGGATTCTGAAATCTCAGAAACATATTTGAATGCATTACATTCATTTAATCAGAATGAAATTAATGTAAAAATAGGTGTATTAGCGCCACAATACATTAGTAATGAAAAGTTAATTATAAATACTTCAGAAAAATTTTCTATAAAAAATGAAGTAATTACCTCTGGCTCTTGTATTAATCTTAATGCTTATAAAGAAATAGGAGGATTTAGAAATGATTTTTTCATTGATGCAGTTGATTTTGCATATTGTTGGGACTTAAGAAAAAAAGGATACAAAATTATTCAGATGAACTATGTGTTTATAAATCATCATCTTGGAGAATATAATTATGAGTATAAAATAAAGAATAAGCATATAGCCTCAATAACAAATCATTCCGCTCTACGTAAATATTATATCGTTAGAAATAATCTTACATTAAGAAGAGAGTATAAACAGATATTCCCAAAGGAATGTAAATTGATAAAAAAGAAATTATTTCATCTTCTGTTAAAAGTTGTAATATTTGAAAATAATAAGCTAAAAAAAATAAAAGCAATGTTTTTAGGATTCAAAGATTATAAACATAATAGAATGGGAAAAATTACGGAAGAAGTTGAAAAGAGAATAAATTAATATGAGAAAAATATCCTGCTACGTAAAAGATGAAAATTATAACCCATCTAGTTATTATCGTGTAATTCAATATATGAATGCATTAGATAAAAAGAAGTATACAATATATTTGCATCCACAAATAACAGAGAATGAGTATAAAGAAGTTATGCCCCTTTCAAATAAATCTATTTTTGTGAAAATATATTATGAAATAAAAATTTATTTTCGTATGCGGAAAGCATTAAAAGCAGATATAAAAAATGGTGTAGATACAGTAATAATCTCCCGTAGAATATTAAATAGAATTTTTCCGAATTCATTTAAGAAGTGCTTAGTAAAAATGAAACAGAAAGATAATACCAAAATTATATGGGATTTTGATGATCAGATTTTAATAACAAAAGAGATATCAAAATCAGGTTTTGATTTTTTATCAAGAATTAGTGATTATATTATTGTTACACAAGAAAATTTAAAGTCTCTAATTTCTAATGAATTCATTAATAAGGTTCTTTTATTGCCTACAACAGATGGTGATATATATCAAGAAATAGATAGTAATGTTGTTGAATCTAGAAAGTATACTTTATCTAAAGTTATAAATTTAATTTGGATTGGTACACAAGGTAATTTGAAATTTTTGGAACCTGTTATACCTGTTTTGGATCAAATTTCTGAAAAATTAAATAAAAAAATAAAAATGATTATTGTATCTGATGGAAAAGTTGAACAGAATACAAAGTATATTGAAATTAGCAATATAAAATGGAGCAGAAGAGATGCCATTGAACAATTAAAAATAGCACACATTGGACTTATGCCCCTTATAGATACAGAATTTACAAGAGGAAAAGCTGGATTCAAACTCGTTCAGTATCTTTCTGCATCATTACCAATAATAGGATCAAATGTTGGATTTAATAAAAAAATATGTGATTCTTCTGTCGGAAAATTGGTAAATAATTTCAGCGATATAAACGAATTATTAGAGGCAATAAATTTTTGTACAAGTTCAGAAGCGTCTTGGTATCAGTTATCCATTAATGCTCGGAAAAAATGGTTAGATAATTTTGATTATCAGAATAATTTAAGAATTTTGGAAACAATCATTAATATGTAATGTATTTATTAGGAAAGATATCAAAACCATGCCAAAACTATTCATAATCACCAATAACGATAAATTCTTCCTCAGTCACCGTTCTCCCATCGCCCTGGCAGCAAAAGAAGCTGGCTATGATGTTACTATTCTTGCATCGGCTACTGGTCGCCAGAACGAAATTACGGATATGGGATTAAAATATATTGAACTTCCAATGAATACTACTGGGATGAATAAGTGGGAAGAATTAAAGACTTTACGTTTCCTAAAAAAAATATATAAAACTGAAAAACCTGATATTGTTCATCATGTAGGCTTAAAACCTATTTTATGGGGAACTTGTGCTGCTCGTTTTGCAAAAATTCCTCATGTTGTTAATGCCATTAGTGGTACTGGTTTTCTTTTTAGCCCGGAAAAACGTAATTCAAAAGCTTCTAAGGCTGTTCGTTTTTTATTAAAGATGGTTAATAAAAAATCTGATGTATTTATTTTTCAGAATCATGATGATGAAAAAGAATTTATAAAGGCTGGAATTATTGACAGCTGTCAAACAAGATTCATTAAAGGTTCTGGTGTTGATTTGAACAGATTTAGTTATGTTCCAGAAGATGATAAAGATAATAAAAAATTAAAAGTTGTTTTCACCGGTAGAATGATAAAATCAAAAGGTGTAATGGAATTTATTCAGGCTGCTGTTATTTTAAGACAAAAATATTATGAAAAGGTAGAATTTTTATTGTGTGGAGGTTTAGATTCAAATCCTACTGCCTTACAAAAATATGAATTGGAAACTTTGTGCGATGGTAAGTACATCAAATGGCTAGGATTCCAGAGTAATATTTATGAAATTTTGAAACAATGTCACATTTTTGTTTTTCCGTCATATTACATGGAAGGATTGCCAAAATCAATTATTGATGCCCAGTCTGCAGGGTTACCTGTAATTACTACCGATTGGGTTGGTTGTAGAGATACTGTAATAAATGGTGAAAATGGTTTTCTTGTCCCTGTAAAGGATGCAGAAACTCTTGCTAAAAAAATAGACTTACTTTTAGAAGATACAGAACTTCGCCAGCGAATGGGAAAAAATGCCCGATATTTTGCAGAACAAAATTTTGACATAAATTCAGTAATAAAAAAACACCTTGAAATCTATGCTCTTTTTTTTGCTAAACACTAGTAAAATATTACTAAAATAGAGTAAAATAATTTATTGAGTTAGAAAGATGAGTGTTATTAGTTTACAAAACAAAATTATAATGGTAACTGGTGCAGCAGGGTTTATTGGAAGTAATCTTTGCAAAAAACTTCTGGAATCTATACCTGGAATTACTATTTTAGGTGTAGATAATATGAATGATTATTATGATGTAGACTTAAAAGTGGATCGGCTTGTAGATTTATATAACTATAAAGACAGATTTATCTTCTATAGAAATGATATTTCTAATATGCATGATCTTGATTCGTTATTTAATCAATATAAACCAGAAGTTGTTGTAAACCTGGCAGCTCAGGCTGGTGTTCGTTATTCAATTACAAATCCGGATGTATATATTCAGTCAAATATAAATGGTTTTTACAATATTCTGGAATGTTGTCGCAAATATCATGTAGAACATCTGGTGTTTGCATCTTCTTCAAGTGTTTATGGGTCTAATAAAAAGGTACCATATTCAACTGAAGATAAAGTTGATAATCCTGTTTCACTTTATGCTGCAACAAAAAAATCTAATGAACTTTTTGCTCATGCTTATTCAAAATTATATAAAATCCCTTGTACTGGGCTTCGTTTTTTTACTGTGTATGGTCCTATGGGACGGCCTGATATGGCGTATTTTAAATTTGCAAATAAAATGGTAAAAGGTGAGGCTATTCAGATTTATAACAACGGAGATATGTATCGCGACTTTACTTATATTGATGACATTGTTACAGGCGTTGTAAAAGTCATGCAAAAAATTCCTGAAGTTACTGAAGATGGTGCCGCCTATAAGATTTATAACATTGGTAATAATTCTCCTTCTAGTTTAATGAATTTTATAAATATTTTAGAGCAATCTTTGATATCTGAAGGTGTAATAAAGAAACCTGCAAAAAAAGAATTCTTACCAATGCAAGATGGGGATGTGTATCAGACTTATGCAGATGTTTCTGAGCTAGAAAAGGATTTTGATTTTAAACCATCAACCAGTCTGGAAACAGGTCTTAGGAATTTTGCTAAATGGTTTAAAGAATATAACAAAAAAGGAAAAGAAAATGGCTGATTCTAAAAATCCGCAGAAACAAATTACTTTAATCGATTTATTTGCAGTTCTTTGGCAAAGAAAATTTCTTGTAATAGGAATTACTGTTGCAGGAATGATTGGTGTCTTGATTTTTTCAATTGCTTCAATTTTAATTTCACCAGAGAAATCTCCTTTACCAAATAAATATACACCTAGTGCACAGATGCTTATAAATGATGGTGGAAAGGATACGGGGCTTTCATCAATGTTAAGTTCCTCCGGGTTAAGTAGCGTTGCCAGTCTGGCAGGAGTGAATGTAAGTGGTGGTACTTCAAATAGTTCTCTTGCCAGCTATTTAGTTTCATCTAATAAAACCCTGGATGAAATTGTGGAAAAATTTGATTTGATTAATCGCTATGAAATAAAAAACCATGAGAAAGCAAACAGTCGTGAAGCATTAAGAAAAGTTCTTTCAAGTAATTATGATGAAGAAACGGGTGTTTTTACAGTTTCGTTCACAGATATTGATCCTGTTTTTGCATGTGAAGTAGTAAATTATGTTGTAAAGATTCTGGAACGAAGATTTGAAGAAATTGGGGTAGATAAAAACCTTCTTTCCAAAGTTAATCTTGAGGAAAATATAGAAAATACATATCTGAATATTCAGGATTTACAAAAAGAGATTCGAAAAATAGAAAATTCAGTTTCTAATGTTTATTCTGCAAATGGTACTCCATCAATAATGATGGACACAACAATGGTAAAAATGGAACTGGAAGTTCAGGAAAAAATATATGCACAATTAAAGGCGCAGTATGAAATGCTGAAAGTTACTATGGCTAGTGAGCAACCTGTTTTTCAGATTTTGGAATATGCAGAAATTCCTGACAGAAAGTCTTCTCCCAGTAGAGGAAAGCTCTGCATTATTGTAACTTTTGCTTCTGCATTTATTGCTGTATTTATGGCCTTTTTATTAGATGCAATTTCTGATTTAAAAATGAATACTGATGTAGTGGCCAAATTCAAGGGATCAAAAAATGAATAAAAAAAATTATCTTATATTATTATTAATTTTTACTTCATCTTTTATTTTTGCTCAGACAACTCTCTCTGTAGCTGAAGAAAAATCTGCCAATGAAATTAATGCTTCTGATTTTTCTGGTTCTGTGCAAATTGCATTATCAAATGCCGATTATATGGTTACAGCAGGGGATGTTTATTCTTTAACTTATGTAGCAAATGGAACTCCTATTTCCTATACTATTCCTGTAGATCCTAGCTATAAAATTCGTGTTGCTAACCTTGCTGTTTTAGATGCTTCAGGACGTTCCTATATTTCTTTAAAAAAGCAAGTTGAAGAAATTGTACAAAAAAACTATCCAATGAGTGGAGTTCAGTTTGTTTTATTAAATCCTGCTAGTTTTAAGGTTGTAATTACTGGAGAAGTAAAAAAAACAGCTGAAAGAAATGCATGGGCATTAACAAGACTTTCTTCTGTAATAAATGGACTTACAACGGATTATTCTTCTACCAGAAGTATATCTATTATTTCTACAAACGGAACTAAAAAGACTTATGATTTATTTATGGCAGAGCGATTAGGAGATCTATCTCAAAATCCTTATGTACGTCCTGGAGATATAATAACTATAGGCAGAATAGAAAGAAAGGTAACTATTTCAGGTGCTGTAGAACGTCCTGGAACTTATGAACTATTAGAAGGTGAAAATCTTAGAGATTTGATAAATATATATGGAAAAGGTGCAACAGTTCAGGCTGATTTTAGTCGTGTTGAATTAACTAAAATTATTGATGTTGAATCTAAAACAGGGCAGAAATTCTATTTAACTGAGGAACAGGCAAAATCTAACTATGTGTTAAGTTCTTATGATTCTGTATATATCAATTCTTATAGTACTTTAAAACCGGTAATGTTTGTTGAAGGTGCAATACAAAGTACAGAAAATATGAATCTTGAAGCAAGTAGTAAAATTCCTGTTCAATTTGAGCCTGGAACAAAATATTCTCAGTTTGTAATGAATCATCGTACCTGGTTTAAATCTACTTCTGATATTGAAAATGCATACATTTTACGAAATGATAAAGTGATTCCGTTAAATGTGTATAAAATTTTATATGAATCAGATTTCTATGTAGATGAGGAATTAAAAGAAAATGATATTTTAAGAATTCCATATATACAAAATTTTGTAACTGTCAGTGGTAGTGTAAAAAATCCTGGTCGATATCCATATATTCCAGATAGAACTTATGAATATTATATTGGATTAGCTGGTGGGTTTATAAAAGGTCAGAATGCTTTTAGTTCAGTTGAAATTAAAGACATAAATGGAACAAAAGTTAAAAAATCTGCTGTAATTACTCCTGAGAGTAATATTATTGCAAAAACAAATGCATTTTCCTATTACTTTAATCAATATGCACCAATTGTAACTACTGTTTTAAATATAGTTTTAACTACAGTAACTGTCCAGAATTATTTAAAAACAATGCAAACAAATTAATTGTGCAGGTGTTGTTTTTTTTACGTTCACCTGGCCCGAGAATTGAGTTGGCGGCGCAGCCGAGTACGACAGTACCGCGCGTCAGCAAGCAACGAAATGCGAGTTGGTATTTTGACTGGCCTTATATAATTATTTTTTTCCTAAAGCAATCATTAAAATTACTATAAGATATGGTAGTGATAATAAAACTGATGCTGGCATTTGTGGTATGAAATTCTGAATGTTTGCTGCAAAAAAATCTGCGGCACAGAATATTACTACTGCTATGATAATTCTGACAGGGTTTTTCTTTCCCAGGTAAACTGCTGCTAAAGCCATCCAGCCCCGTCCACTGGAAATGTTTGGGACAAAGGAAGAAACTCTCATAGCTAAAAAACAACCTGCTGTACTGGCAAAAAATCCTGCGGCACACCATGCTCCCACTCTGCAGTAAAGGGGATTTACGCCTTTTGCCACAAGTACATTGGAGTCTGTCCCTGTAATTCGGATATATAGCCCATATTTTGTTTTCTTCAAAAATAAAAATGATACTGCAATAAAAAGAGCTGTAATAATTAAGGTAAAAACTTTTGTGGAAAGAGGATTAAAAACAAATGTTTCATTGTATAAAACTCCTCTGGTTCCGTAAGTAATTGAAGAAAAGAATGATGGTAATGCACTGAAAAATAAATTAATTGCTGTAGCTGCAATAAAAGGATTTGCTTTTGATTTTTCTATAATTAAAGAGAATATAAAGACTGCCATAACAGAACTTATGCAGGTTAAAATAAAGCCTGATATTGGAGAATTGCAAGTTGTTGTAAAAAAGAACATTAAATAGGCACTGAAGCTTATTAATCCTTCAAGAAAGATTGCAAGAATTCCTGCAAAATCGCTGAAAAGAGCTCCCATTGAACATAGTAAAAGAGGACAGGATGAAGATAAAATATCTAAAATCATTTGTTATCTCCTTTCTTTAATGGATTGCCACGTCGCTTCTCTCTTCGCAATGACAGGGTTTTCCTGATTTTTGTGTAAAAAGGAATGGAAATTAAAAACATAATAACTGATTGAATCATAGTTCCTAAATCAAAACCTACATTATGGCGCAGGGAAATCCTTGTAGTAAGCATATTAACAAATCCTAAGAAAAGTGAAGATGGAATTACCAGCAACGGGTTTGAAAGTCCAAGCATGGAAGCGGAAAGGGAAGACCATCCTAATCCTGCATAAAATCCTGAATGACAGGTGAAATAAGTTCCGCATACAAGGAATCCTCCTGCCAGGCCATGTAATCCTCCTGAAATCAAAGCTGAATTAAAAATTATGGCTTTTTCAGAAAAACCTGAATAGTTAGCAAACTCATTGGATATGCCGTAAACGCATAATTTTCGGCCAAAATTTGTTTTGAACAGAAGAAGGCCTCCTCCAATGCAGATTAAAAAACCTATAAAAAAAGTTGGATTTAAGTTTGAAGGCTTCATAATCTGAGTGAATCTATAGGCTTTTCCTATAAAAGGTGTTGCCAGAAGATTTCCTGTATTACCGCGGCATGGACCTGCAATTAAGCCATTTATAAGTGGAATAACTGCAGAAGAAATTATAAAACTTGTTAATAAAAAACTGGCATTTTTAAATTTTTTAAGAAGTGCAGAAATAAAACAAAGTAAAGCTGATGTGGCTGCTCCTGACAAAAGGGACAGAGTAACTGTAATTACAGGTGGAAACCCATTTAATTTTGCTAATAATAGGGCGCAGACAAATCCACCTGCGTAAATCTGACCTTCGCCACCTAAGTTAAATTCTCCGCATCTCATGGAAATTGCTGCTCCTGTTCCTGCTGTCATAAAAACAGAAGCCATATTTAACATATATCCAAAATAATATAAATTCATACTGCTCCAATAGTCAGGCTATAAAGCCGTCTTGTAAAATGTAAGTTTTCTCACAAATTTCTTTTGGAAATTCCGAAGAGGATAAAACAAGAATTATTTTTCCCTGTTTTGCCAGTTTTTTTAATGTTTCACAAAGTTTTTGAGCACTAAGAACATCAAGTCCCTGTACTGGCTCACATAAAATCATAATATCTGGATTTTTTTCTATTTCCCGTTCTAAAATTAAGCGCTGTAACATTCCACCTGAAAGGCATGATGCTTTTTCATAGGTTTTGATATTTATATCTGCTTTTTTTATAAGTTTTTCTGCATAATTTTCAAGTTCCCGTTTTCTTCCTCTGATTCCTGAGGTTAATAGCTGGAGAACTGTAAGCTGTGGATTAGAGCCTCTGAAATTTTTATTGGAAGGGATGATTCCAAAAGTAAAATCAGATTTTTCCATCTTTCTTCTGGAAAAGTTTCCATTTTTTATCTTAAATCTGAAGTTTCGCTTTTTGTCTAAAATGAGGACTGTCCCCGTTGATCTGGAAGAATCCATTCCGCAAATTAAATCTTCCAGTGATTCTCTGCCACTTTCTGCAGCTCCGCAGATTAGTGTTATTTCTCCTGCTTTTGCTTCAAAAGAAATGTCAAAAATTGCAGGTTTATTCAGTGGCCTGGAATTCAATTTTTCTGCTTTATAAATAAGGCCCTTATTTTCAATGTCAGTTTTGTTTTCTGCTGATAATTTCTTTGAATCTATGGCATTCAGATCCTGATTTAAAAAACTTGAATCTGGCTCTGTAATAACTCCGTCTTTTAAATAAGTAATAGTATCTGCATATTTTTTTGCTTCATCCATATTATGAGTAATAACGATTATGTTCATGCCGTTTTTTGCAAATGACTGAAGCTGTAAAAAAAGAATTTCTCTTTGCTGTAAATCCAGTAAGGCAGATGGTTCATCTAAAATGAGTAATTTTGGATTTTTTAAAAGTGCGCTGCATAGAGATGTAAAAAAGCGCTGATCACCGCCAATATTTTTTACCAGAGTATTAGATTTTGTTTCAGGTATCCAGAATTTTAAGAGTTCTTCTGCTTTATTTTTATTAAAATCCTGAACACCTAAAATTAAGTTTTCCATTATGGAAATGCTTTCAGCTAGAAGTGGTCGCTGATGAACACAAACAATACCATTTTTTATTCCGTCATGAGGACTTTTAATCTGTGTTTCTGTCCCATTTATGAAAATCTTACCTTCTGTAGGGAGTATGTCACCGCAGATTATTTTTGTTAAGGTTGATTTTCCAGCTCCATTTTCACCAAGAAGCATATGAATTTGACCTGAAGCAAATTCTGTGGTAACTGATTTTAGAACTGTTTTATGAGAATATTTAACTGAAATTCCATTAAGGCTAAGATTCATATTTTTTATTTGTAATTATAAAAAATCTCGCAGATTTTTCTGTTTTTGCAGAATAAAGATTTTTCATTTCTGCTTTTGTCTTCCTAATCTGCGGGAACCTTTTAGTTAATCTTTACTTTTCCTGCAAGTATATCTTCAATTAATTTAGACATTCTGGCACGAATATCTGATGGTACAGTTTCTATGTAAGCTGGACTATCCTGCACAAATTCAACGTAACCTTCTTCCATACCTACCATTTTTGCTGTACCCCATTCTGTTTTTCCTTCAAGGAAAGCAATTGTAGATTCTTTTGACATAACTTCCTGTTTTAACACTGTAGAAGAAATTACAGTACCTGGATTTTTTGTAAAACCATTAGCATCAAACCATGCTACATGAATCTTGTTGTTTACAGCAGATGCAAGAACCCCTTGTGAAGCTCCGCCGCAAATTGGAAGAATTACATCAACTCCTGCTTTATAAACTGCATCAGCAATTTCTGCACCTTTTGTTGCATCGTACCAGTTACCTACAACGCGATATTCAGATGTTGTTCCAGGAACGGCATCTGCAGCCCCTTTTGCATAATAAGGATAAATAATATTATTCATTACTGGATAATCTTGTGCAGAAATTAAAGCAACTTTGTGATTTTTTGACATAAGACCAGCAATATATCCTGTTACATAAGCCTGCTGATATTGGTTGTAGCATACTGTAGCAATGTTAGGGTTTCCTTCGCAAGTTGCGTCAAGAAGAATAAACTTCTGATCCGGGAACTGTTCCAGAACAGGTAATGCCAGATCTGGTAAAGATGGATTAGAAGAAATAATCACATCATATTTCATTTCTGCAGCAAGTGATGTAAGTTTCTGCTGCCATTCAGCTTGATTTGTTCCTGCTTCAAGAATATAAACTTTTGCTTTTTCGGCTTCAGTTTTACCTTCATTAAATTCTTCAACTCCAGATTGAACACCTTTTGCTAACTTATCATAAGTTGGACTGTCTGCCATAATTCCTGGAACAAAGACTGCAATAGATGGTCCTTTTACTTTTTTAGCTTTTTTTGGAGCCTTTGCTGTAATACTGGTTAAACAAAGTACACCAATTAAAAATAAAGACATTAATTTTTTCATAATTTTTCCTTTTTTTTGTGATAGTATTAATTTCGTGACTAAATATAGTTTTATATAAAACAAAAGTCAACTAGTTTGATATAAAACTAAGTTTACTTTTTTAAAAAAATTAGTTATCATAAAAAGCATGTCAGATGTAAATTCAAGTATTTCCCTTTTGTCTCACATACATTCTATAACTGCTGATTTTTTAATAGAGCGGCTTTCTAATTGTGGCATGACAGATTTTGCGTCATCTCACGGAAATATTCTTTTTCAATTAAGCAAGGTTCCTGATATGACTCTTTCACAGCTGACAAAAAAAATTAACAGAGATAAATCTACTACCACAGTTCTAGTGAGAAAACTTGAAAAAGAAGGTTTAATTTATCTGACTGAAAATCCTGATGATAAAAGAAGCCGGAAAATCTCCCTTACTGAAAAAGGGAAAAATTATAATATTCAGACTTCAAAAATGTCAAAAGAACTGCTGAATACTTTTTATAAAGGATTTTCAGAAGAAGAAAAAGAACAATTTCTCAATTTTCTTAAAAGAATTGAGACTAATTTCAGCCAGTAAAGTTCATTAATTTTGTAAACCGCAAGTTGTTTCAACAACTGAGGATTTACAAAACGTTCGCCGTAGCGAACACGTAAATAAAAAAGTTTTTCTAAAAACTTTAAATTAAATCAAATGACGGCATTTCGGCGTTTGATTTAAAC
>JALEPQ010000074.1 GCA_022768685.1 Spirochaetia bacterium | reverse complement strand
TGAACCACGTACTCCACAGGATTTTACAGTTGGTCGTCTTCTTCCAATCACAGAATTCAGCCGTAAAGCAAAAACTTTGATGGTTGGACTTGGTTACCAGGAAATGATTTTCAACTATGTAGGTTCTAAAAAAGATTATATTGATAATATGTTGATTGATGGTTCAAAAGTAATTGAAATTGCAAACCCAATGAGCGAAAACTATCAGTTTATCCGCCCTGAAATTCTTTCTTCACTCTGCCGTGCTGAAAGTGGTTCTGCAAATGCTATGTATCCTCATAAAATCTTTGAAATTGGTAAAGTTGCATACATTAAAGAAGATGAAAATACAGGAACTATCACTCGCCAGCATTTAGGTTTCTTAACAGCTGCTGCAAATGCTAACTTTAATACACTGGCATCTGAAGTATCTTCTTTAGTTTACTTCCTTGATCATGAATACAAAGTTGTTGAATCAACAGATCCACGCTTTATCATTGGTCGTCAGGCAGAATTAATTGTTGATGGAAAACCAGCAGGTGTATTTGGTGAAGTTCACCCACAGGTTCTTGAAAACTGGGGAATTACAACACCTTGTGTTGCCGGTGAATTAGATCTTGAAACTTTAATGGAAAATGCAGACACAAAAACTGATGCTGAAAAAGAACTTGAAGCAAAAGCAAAAGAAGCTCCAAAATCAGATAACAATCAGAAATCAGAAGCTGAAACAGATCCAATTAAATATTTCAATGAACACATTCAGATTCTCGTAGCAGAAATCAAAAAAGTAGAATGCAATCCTCAAGGCGACAAACTTTACATTGAAACAATGGATGATGGTTCTGGAACACCACGTATCATTCAGTCAGGCTTACGTCCTTACTTAAAAGAAGAAGAACTTCTTGGTCAGCATGTACTTATCGCTGCTAACCTTGCACCACGTAAAATGAAAGGTGTTGAAAGTTTTGGTATGCTTCTTGCCTGCGATTATGAAGAAGATGGTAAAGAAAAGGTTGAACTTCTTACCGCTCCTTGGGCAAAACCTGGTACAGTCATCCAGATTGAAGGGGATGAATACACAGGTGAAAAACCTGCAAAAATCGACATCGACAAGTTCTGTAAAATTGAATACCGCGTAAGTGGAAAAACCTTCACAATCGCAGGAAAGAAGGCAATGGCTGCTGGAAAACCTGTAACAACAAACAAGGCTGATAACTGCGAAGTTTGCTAATTTACATAATAAAGGCCAGTCCGAATCTTTGAGCTGGCCTTTATTCATTTATATCGCAAACTGCAAAACTTCTTCTTTTGTTAATTCAATCAACTTCTTACCAATCTTCCTTGCATACCTTGAAAGTTCCAGAAGATTAACATTACAACTAGGTGCACTCTTGTATGGATCTGGAGCCTCATAATATGAAGGTGGAAGTTCTTCATTTTCCAAAAACTTTGGTTTTGTAATTGTTTCAGTTCCATTCATAATTATATACCTCCAGTAATTTTTTAGCCTCAATTTCATTTACAAAAAATTGATAATCATGCAACATACCTAAGAATTCTGCATGGAAAGTGTTAATGTAGTGTTCAAGTAATTCCTTGTTCGCTGCAAAACCATGCATTGCTCCGGCATATCCCCATTGAATTGATTTATCTGCGGCTATTGCAAATAAATGTCCACCTACACCTATATATTTCTGTTTTCCAAAATCATGCTTATTATTTTGAGGAGCAGTACAAGCCCAATGCAAATAAACAGCATGAGAGTTTACATCATTCTTTATACCAACAAGACCTTGAATCTCATTAGTATCTTTTAAAGCAAGAGCATAAACTTCAACATCTGCCGGAATCTCATTCCAATTAATATGCCATCCGTTTTCCACATTGAATTTTTTGAGATACGAACGACTTTCAATTTTGAAAACAACGGTTTCTTTGATTTCTCCAGACTCAGTATCCCTTAAACAAGGAACAATTTCATCTATCCAGATATCAAGGCAACCTTGTTCTAGAAGTTTCGATTCCATAGTTTATATTATAACATGATATTTTGCTTGTTTCTAGTTTTTGTATTGTAATACACAATTCTTCTGATCTACTGAACAAAAAGCAGAGTAATTTTTGTTTAAACAACAAACGGTTAAACTTCTATCGTTATTATGACATAAAGATAGAAGAATATAACTAATTATTGCTCTACCCGAATAATTAAATTTCCGTCTTGAATCGCATTATCACTTATCATCAATAAAGATGATTTGCTTGATGTTCCACCAATTCCCACAAAACTTCCAATATTGCTTTTATTTTCTTCAGCTTTTCTCTTTTTCCAAACATATTCTATTTCATTCTTGGAAGGGAAATGCCATCCATTACTTGAAGAATTTCCTGTAATTTTGTCGAAATTCTCAAGGAAAAGTTCTGCCTCCGAA
>JALEPQ010000059.1 GCA_022768685.1 Spirochaetia bacterium | reverse complement strand
TAATTGTTATTGATGACTGCTCTTCTGGTACTAATGAATCTGGCTGGAATTGCAAAAAAATCTGCAAGGTATTCAGTAAGCAGAAAAAATTCAAAGTTCATTATTATAGAAATTCCAGAAATTTAGGCTGCCTTGAATCCCGCAGAAACGCCACTTACCATGCCCAGGGAGACTATGTTTTCTTTTTAGACAGTGATGATTCTTTAAAACCTGAGTGTCTGGAAAAACTTTATAAATGTGCAGAGCAAAATCAAGCAGATATTGTTCAATGTGGAGCAACAATAGCAGTTTCTGAATCATATTCAGGGGATTTTTTAGAACCACTTCAAGAAAAAGTAAATCTGCTTTTTGAAGGCACTTTACAGGGAGAACAAATCTTTAATTCCGCAAACCTGGAACATAAAATGAACTTTTTTGTGTGGGGCAAACTTATAAAAAAAGATATTTTGCTTTCTGTGTGGGACAACATTCCTTTCTGCTACTGTGTCTGGGCCGAAGATTATCTTATTTTTCTCTTAATCAGTTTTTTTGCAGAACATTATGCTGGCATTAAAGATGAACTTTACATTTATTCCGCTGAAACTGGAATTTCTGCTGTAAACAAAATAGATTCTCTGGAAAACTGGGAAAAATTCTGCTCTACAGCCTCTGCATTCACAATCGTTTTTGAATTTCTTAATAATTACGAAAATAAAATTACGTCAGAACAAAAGGATGCTGTTCAAAGACAATGCAACACTTACGCACTAACCTCTTATCAGAAAATTAAAAAATCAGTATCAGATGAGCTTCAGGAACAGGCATACAGCCTTTTATGTGAATACTGGGGAAAA
This sequence comes from Spirochaetia bacterium, assembly GCA_022768685.1. Classification (GTDB taxonomy): domain Bacteria; phylum Spirochaetota; class Spirochaetia; order Treponematales; family Treponemataceae; genus Treponema_D. Next base: position 17,679 of record JALEPQ010000059.1, on the reverse strand, counting down.
GACTACATTGAAAATATAGTCCAATCCGCCAGCAAAGCCATAAATTAAAAAATTACAGTTTCTTTTCCAGACCAATCAGAGTTAGAGTCCAGTCTACACCGTTTGGGTCACCTGTCCACTGGCCCATAACTTTAAATCCAAGATTTTTGTACAAGCCTTGAGACTTCTGATTTTCTATTACTGTATCTAAACGAAGTACAGAACATCCTTTTTCTCTTGCAAGCTGTTCATAGCGTGACATAAAAGTTCTTCCGTATCCTCTTTTCTGGTAAACAGGATCAACAGCAAAAATATGAAGTACCAGAACCTGGTCAGAAGGTACATCATACTGCCATGTAATTGTTTTATAAAAATCAGGTTGAATATAATTTATGCGGCCACAGGCAACAATTGTATTTTTTCCGTCAATTTCGTCTTCAAGAATGTAAAGGTCATTATCATTTTCAAAGGACTGCTGCAGGTTTACCATAGTTGGATATCTGTCTCTTTCCCAGCATGTCTGCTTTCCGAATTCTGCTTCATAATCACAAATGGCATTAACCATATCTAAACAGCGTTGTGCTTCAAATCTTTCAGCTTTTCTGAAATTCATAGTTCAAACCCTTCTAAAGTTTTCATAATTATAGCAAAAAAGTACAAACTTTTCTTAGTTTATAACACATTTTTAATACACTTTTATTTGATTTTCATTTTTGATGTTATTATATTCTTAGGAAACTAACTAGTTAAAAAGGTATATATGGACTGTCAAAATATCCTCCGGTAAGCAGATTAATTGGAATGGCTTCAAATACTAGTCTACCGTCAGGTAACAGGAAAAATTATAGACAATTTACGAACGGAGGAAATAAATGGTTAAAACCCTGCTAAAAAGTGTAAGAGAATACAAAAAAACTTCAATTCTCACACCAACTTTCATTACTCTGGAAGTTATACTTGAATGTATTCTTCCTTATCTAATGGCTCAATTAATAGATTCAATTACCGGAGAGAGAATGAGTCCTATTTTACTTTGTGGACTTGAACTTTTTATTCTGGCAATGTTCTCACTCCTTTTTGGAACTCTTTCTGCAAAAACTGGAGCAACAGCTTCCTGTGGTTTTGCAAAAAATCTCAGACAAGATTTATATTACAAAGTTCAGGACTTTTCTTTTACGGATATAGATAAATTTTCATCTGCTTCTCTTGTAACACGTCTTACAACAGATGTTACAAACGTTCAGAATGCTTATCAGATGATTTTACGAATTGCAGTCCGCACACCTTTGATGTTGATTTTCTCTGTGATTATGAGCTTACGAATCAACGCAAAAATGTCTTTAATCTTCTTTGCAATTATTCCTGTTCTGGCAACAGGTCTTTTTACTATCATGAATATTGTTCACCCTATTTTCCGCCGTATTTTTAAAAAATATGATGCAATGAACAATTCTGTAGAAGAAAACTTAAGCGGAATTAGAGTTGTAAAATCTTTTGTACGGGAAGATTACGAAAAAAACAAATTCGGTATTACAAGTGCACAAGTATGCAGAGAGTTTACTCACGCAGAAAAGCTGATGGCATTAAACACTCCACTTATGATGCTCTGTATTTATGCTGCAATTTTCAGTGTATGTTTCTTTGGTGCTAAAATGATTATCAACTCTGGAGCAACAGAACTTACAACAGGAGAACTTTCTTCACTCATCAACTATGGAGTTCAAATTCTTTCTTCCTTAATGATGCTCAGTTTTGTAATCATTATGATTATCATTTCTCAGGAATCTGCAAACCGTATTGTAGAAGTTCTTGAACATGAACCTTCATTAAAATCACCTGAAAATGGACTTACAGAAGTAAAAGACGGTTCAATCAACTTTAAGAAAGTAAGTTTTAAATACAAAAAAGAAAGCGAAAAATTTGCCCTGTCTGATATCAACCTTGAAATTCCAAGTGGTTCAACATTGGGAATAATTGGTGGAACTGGTTCTTCAAAATCTTCTTTGATTCAGTTGATTTCACGCCTCTATGATGTAAGCGAAGGTTCTGTAGAAGTTGGTGGAGAAGATGTAAGAAACTATGATTTAACCTCATTACGAAATGAAGTTGCCGTTGTTCTTCAAAAAAACGTACTTTTTTCTGGCACAATCAAAGAAAATCTTCGCTGGGGAAACAAAGAAGCCAGCGATGAAGAATTAATCCGAGTCTGTAAACTAGCACAGGCAGATGAATTTATTCAGACATTCCCAGATAAATATGACACCTTCATTGAACAGGGCGGAACTAACGTTTCTGGAGGACAAAAACAGAGACTTTGTATTGCCCGTGCCCTTCTTAAAAAGCCTAAAGTTTTAATTTTAGATGATTCTACTTCCGCTGTAGATACAAAAACTGATGCTTTAATCAGAAAGGCCTTTAAAGAAGAAATTCCAGATACAACAAAAATCATCATTGCCCAGAGAATCAGTTCTGTGCAGGATGCAGACAAAATAATTGTTCTGGAAGATGGAAAAATTGCAGAAATGGGATCTCATGAAGAACTTGTTGCAAAAGGCGGCATTTACAGTGAGATTTTTGAGCTGCAAAGTAAAGCAAACTAACAATTCCGTAAAAAAGAGGTTCTTTATGGCAAGAAATAAAAATAAAAACATGAAAGACGTAGTCGGTCCAGAGGGAAAGAGACACATAAAAAAGGACAGTCTGGGACGCGTATTAAAATATGTAGGTGTGCATTACAAAATCCAACTCTTAATAGTTGTAATCTGCATTATTGTAAGTGCCCTTGCATCTTCAGTTGCAACAATTTTTACACAGAAACTTATTGATGAATGTATCATTCCAGGAATCAGTGCAGGTATGCCTTCAGTATGGCAAAAACTTGTTTCCATTCTTTCTACAATGGGAATTATTTACATTCTTGGACTTATATGTGCTTCAATTTATCCTCAAATCATGGCAAAAGTTACACAGGGAACTTTACGCAACCTGCGTGATGACATGTTCAACAAAATGCAGACTTTACCAATTAAGTATTTTGATACTCATGCCCATGGTGACATTATGAGTACATATACAAATGATACAGATGCAATCCGTATGCTGATTGGACAGAGTATTCCTCAGATTATTCAGGCTACCCTTTCAGTAGTTTCAATGTTTATCATGATGCTTTATTACAGCATTCCTCTTACAGCAGTTGTAATTCTCTTTATTTTCTTAATGACAAAAGCTTCTAAGAAAATTGGTAGAAACAGTGCAAAATACATGGTTGAACAGCAGAAATCTATAGCAAAAGAAGAAGGCTTTATTGAAGAAATGCTTCAGGGACAGAAGGTTGTAAAAGTATTCTGCCATGAAGAAGAAAATAAAAAGAAATTTGACGAATTAAACAATCAGCTTTTTAAAGACAGCGAAAAAGCTCATACATACGGAAACATCATTTTCCCAATTATGGGAAACCTTGGAAACATCATGTATGTTGTAGTAGCAATTACAGGTGCAGTTCTCTACTTCCTCCACGCAAAAAATCTGGGACTTACAGGAGTAAGTTCAATTTCCACAGGTATTATTGTCTCTTTCCTTGGAATGTCTCGTCAGGTTTCTCAAACTGTAGGTCAGCTTTCCACTCAGATAGGAACAATTGCTATGGCAAGTGCCGGAGCTTCCCGGGTATTTGAACTTTTAGACCAGCCGGCTGAAGAAGATGAAGGATATGTTCACCTGGTAAATGCAACCCGCAATGAAAATGGAGAAATTGTTGAAGCAGACAAAATAACAGGATTCTGGGCATGGAAACATCCTCATTCCCAAGACAATTCTGTCACTTACACTCCACTTACCGGGGATGTAGTTTTACATGAAGTTGATTTTGGCTATGTTCCAGAAAAAACAGTCTTGCACGATGTTTCAATCCACGCAAAACCAGGTCAAAAAATTGCCTTTGTAGGAGCCACTGGAGCCGGAAAAACAACAATCACAAACCTCATCAACCGTTTTTATGACATTCAGGATGGTAAAATCCGCTATGATAACATCAACATCAATAAAATAAACAAGCAGGATCTTCGCCGTTCTTTAGGAGTTGTTCTACAGGATGTAAATCTATTTACAGGAACTGTAATGGACAATATCCGTTATGGCCGTCTTGATGCAACAGATGAAGAATGTATTGAGGCTGCAAAACTTGCCAATGCAGACAGTTTTATTTCCAGACTTCCAGAAGGTTACAACACAATGCTTACAGGAAATGGAACTAATCTTTCTCAAGGACAGCGTCAGCTTCTCTCAATTGCCCGTGCCGCAGTTGCAAACCCGCCTGTTATGATTCTGGATGAAGCAACTTCTTCAATAGATACCCGAACAGAAGCCATAGTTCAGCAGGGAATGGACAATCTTATGAAAGGACGTACAGTTTTTGTAATTGCACATCGTCTTTCTACAGTCCGCAACTCAGACGCTATAATTGTTCTGGATCATGGAAGAATAATTGAAGAAGGAACTCATGAAGAACTGCTGGAGAAAAAAGGTTCATACTACCAGCTTTACACTGGAGCTTTTGAATTAGAATAGAATTTTTATAAGGGCGTCTCCCGCTAAAGCGGGCCGGTGTATTCCAGGCTCGCTCATTCCGCTCGGTACCAGGCCTTCTGCCTGGCACTGGCAGCAAAGCTGCCACCTTCCATGTACCTGACGCAATCAACTAAAATTTGAATGCAATTCCTATTCCAGCCCCAATTACAAACCAGAAAAATGGATGTATTTTTTTAAGTTTTTTAAACTGAAGCAGAACTAAAACAACTGCAGCAAGAATTATGGTTTTTAAGAAGGGTTGAACTGTACCATCAACTACAGGAAATAAAGTTACCTTACAGATTCCAAAAACAGAAACAGCAATAATTGCACATACTGCAGGGCGTATTGCACCAAAAGCAGACTGAACAACCTTATTCTGACTGAACTTTGCAAAAAAAGCTGCAATTACACTGATAATAATAATACTTGGAGTAACTAATCCTAATGTAGCAATAATTCCACCAAAAGTACCTAAAGTCTGAAATCCAACGTAAGTGGCCATATTTATTCCCAGTGGTCCTGGAGTAGATTCTGAAATGGCAATCATATTTGTAAGTTCTTCCATAGTGAACCAGTCATACTTGTCTGTAACTTCAATTAAATAAGGAAGAGTTGCAGGCCCTCCACCTACAGCAAAAAGCCCGATTTTAAAGAATTCCCAGAAAACTAAAAGAGCTGAAAGTGCATTATTCATTTTTATTCTCTCCTTTCAGTTCCTTAGATTTATCTTTTTTAGTTTTTATCAGCATCATAACAATACCGCTGACAGCTGCAAGAATAACAATTATAACTGTGGGTAGTTTTGTAAAAAAAGCCAGTACAAAAACAACAGCACAAACAATCCATGCAAAAATACTTTTTAAAGATTTTTTTCCCAGATTAATAACCGTATTAACAAGAAGTGCACATACAACACCCCTAATGCCCATAATAGCATGACCAAACCATACATTATCCATAAAATTGCGCAAAAATAATGCAACAACAGTAATAATCAAGATAGAAGGACAAACCATTCCAAGAGTGGCAATAATTCCACCAGCAACTTTTTCCCGTTTGTAACCAACAAAAGTAGCTGTATTTACAGCAATAATACCAGGTGTACACTGACCTATTGCATAACAGTCCAGAAGTTCCTCTTCTGTAACCCAGTTACGCTTGTCTACAAGTTCTCTTTCCAGCATTGGAAGCATAGTTAAACCGCCTCCAAAAGTAAGAGCGCCAATTTTAAAAAAAGACCAGAACAACTGACCTAAAGATTTAATTTTATTCATAAAATGGATTGTAGAGTATTTAAGGAAAAAAGTCTGTGAAATACTTCAGATAAAGAAAAATAGTTTATTACTTTCCCTTTAAGTTTCATTCATTATCTTATATAATGAAATTATGAAAAAAAGAGTGTTATTTTTGGCAATATTTGCCTTATTGTCCTTCCAGACTGTATTTTCAGCTGAAAAATCTTCAAAAACTATGTATATTAACTTAAGTCCTGCAGAATTAATGGAAAAACCTTCTGTACGTGCAAAAAAAATCACATCTTTAGAATATGGAACAAAAGTTACCATAGTAAAAGAAAAATCAAACTGGACTTATGTCATTCTTGATGAAGATTCATCAGTTTATGGATGGGTTCCTTCTGGTGCCCTTACAAAAAAGAAAGTCAGTACAAAAAATCTTGCAAGTTCTGCAAGTGCCTCTGAAATTGCACTGGCCGGAAAAGGATTTTCAGCTTCAATTGAAGACGAATATGCCAGAAATTATGAAATTAATTTTAATGATGTAGATTATATAGAATCTCTTGGAGTTTCCGTATCCCAGAATGAGGATTTTATAAAATCAGGAAATTTAAATGGAGCATCAAATGAAAACTAAATCACCAAAAATCATTTTTTTTGCAGCTGTTCTGCTTTCAGTTTTTTCATTAGCTTCATGTGCTACAACCGGCATTCTCATAAAAGTTCTGGAAAATACTGATGTTGAAACAATTTCTGCAGTACATGGTGCCGTAAATTCCATTAACAAAGCAACAGAAAACTTCACACCAGAAAATGAATACTATATTGGCCGTTCAGTAGCTGCAGCTGTAATTTCAAAATACCCGCTGGAAAAAGAATCTGACCCGGTAAATGAATATTTAAACAACATCTGTACAGCAATAACTGTAAACTCACCTCTTCCTTATCTTTATAAAGGTTACTATGTTGCAGTTTTAGACAGCAATGAAATCAACGCAATTTCTACGCCAGGGGGACATATTCTTATAAGCCGTGGTTTAATAGAAAGTTGTAATTCAGAAGATGAGCTGGCATCCGTTATTGCCCACGAAATTGCCCATATTCAGTTAAAACACAGCATAAAAGTAATTGAATCCAGTAGAATTGCAGCAGCTTCCCTTGATACTGCTAAAGCAGTTGCTTTAGTTGTTTATGATAACACTGCAAAAAGCACAAAGAATTTTGATAAGGATGAATTCAAAGAAAAAGTAACTGTTCTTTGGGATGTCCAGTCCGAACTTGTAAACACACTTGTAGAAAACGGTTATTCACAGCAGCAGGAATTTGATGCTGACCAGTACGCTGTAGAACTGATGCTTAGCGCAGGCTATGATCCGGAAGCTATGTCTTCCATGCTTACAAACATTGCAAAAAATTCAACATTTGGCGGATGGAACAAAACTCACCCAAGTGCTGCAACCAGAAATCTAAACGTAAAAAAACAGTTGAAAATATTAAAATACAAAGGAAAATATTCAGCTGAACGCACAGAAAGATTTAATTCTATTAAAAGTGAACTCTAAAATATGAAACAGAAACAGGTAAAAAAGTCCACAAAATGGCTTCGTTCATTAATTTTAATTTCAGGTTGTTTTTTGACAACTTTTTTACTTGATTCACTGGGGACATTTTCATTTTTTGAAAATAAAACATACGATCAGCGAATGATTTATGCTTCTAAAAAAGTCCGCGCCAGTGATGAAATCTACTTTATAGGTGTAAATCAGGAAAGCATAGATTGGGCCTATAAAAATTACGGATGGAGCTGGCCCTGGCCAAGAGAAGCCTGGGCAAAAATGATAGATTTTTTCAGCGAAGGAAACCCAAAATCAATTGCCTTTGATATTCTTTATTCAGAACCTTCTATCTATGGTCCTGAAGATGATAAAAAATTTGCCCAGTCTGAAGCAAAAAGCGGAAAAGTTATTCAGACCGTTTTTATTACCCAGAACGGAACTTCAGAAAATCTGCTTTATCCAATACCAGAAATAAAAGAAAATGCCGCTCTCCACGGAAATATTACAAGTCTCAGTGATTCAGACGGTGTAATCAGGCGTGGAAGACTTTCTTACAATTCAAAAGGAACTATACTGCCCACATTAGGAACTGCACCTTTGTTTCTTGACAATCCTGAAAATGCAGAAAAATTACTTTCTTCAGTTCCCGTAAACAAAGACGGTTCAATTTATCTGCGTTATTGCAAAAATATAGATGCCTACAATCCATACTGGGCTAAAGATATCTTTGAAAGTTATGACTGCTGGAAAAATGGAACAGAAGGTACATATTTGCCAGAAGACTTTGAAGATGCCTATATTTATGTTGCCTACTATGCTCCAGGACTTTTTGATATTTGTTCTACACCAGTTTCTCAGGCTTATCCTGGAGTGGGAGTCCACATTACAACCTTAGATAACCTGCTGAATAACAATTTTATTCGTCCTGTACCAGTCTGGATTTTCATTTTCTGGCTGATATTAACTGCAATAGCTGGAAATTTTAGCGTTGCACTGTCTACAAAAATTAACAAATTAAGACTTTTTGTACTTTTTCTTGTATCAGGTTTTGTCTTTGGAATTTTAGTTACAGTTTTATTACCATATTTTCTGTTCACAAAAAGCATCTGGTTAAAAATTGTTGCTCCACTATTCTGCTTTTTACTTTCACATCTTCTAAGTTTAGGTTTGAACATGACTACAGAAGGTAAACAAAAAAGATTCATAAAATCAGCGTTCAGTCAGTGTCTTTCAAAAGATGTTGTAAATCAGATTTTAAATAATCCTGATTCATTTACTCTTGGTGGCAAAAATTACCAGATGAGCGCAATTTTTACAGATATTCAGCAATTTTCTTCAATCAGTGAACTTTTAACCGCTTCTCAACTGGGAAAACTGCTGAATTTTTACCTTACACGAATGTCAGAAATAATTATTGAAGAACGGGGAACAATAGATAAATTTGAAGGAGATGCTATTATAGCCATGGTTGGTGCTCCTGTAGAAATGACTGATCATGCTGTGCATGCCTGCTCTGCTGCAATCAAAATGAAGAAAGCAGAAATTATGCTGAATGATGAAATCTATAAAAGAGTAACGTCCAATTCTGAAAAAACAGACAAAGAACTTCTTGAAACTTTTAAAATCCTGGTCATAAATGGAAAAAAAATCTTCACAAGAATTGGAATTAACAGCGGTGAAATGATTGCAGGCTATTTTGGCTCTGAAAATAAGAAAAATTATACAATAATAGGAAATAACGTAAATCTGGCAAGTCGTCTTGAAGGGGTAAACAAACTGTATCATACTGGTGGCATTATAATCAGCGAAAATACTTACAACCTGACTGGTGACAGATTTGTCTGCCGTAAACTGGATAAAGTCAGAGTTATTAATATAAATACACCTGTCCGTCTGTATGAACTTATGGATTTTTCAGACAACCAGAAGGTAAAATCTTACTCAGAAAAATGGAATTCTGCCATGGATGACTTTGAAAACAGAAAATATACTGATGCCCTGACAAAATTTCACCAATTGGCAGCTGAAAACAAAGAAGATGATGTTGTAAAATACTATATAAACCTGTTGGAAAAATATTTTACAAAAGGAAAATATCCTGTTGAAGCCGATTCCGAAGGAGTATCGTACATTCCTGAAGAAAACGTATTTAATATTTTACAAAAATAGTTACACTTTTCAGAAATATTAAGTACCTTAAATCATAGTTGAATTTTTTTAAAAATGTGGTAGTCTTTTAAAGATATGCACTATGTAATTAACTATGATATTGTTGGTTTGGTTTTACTTTGTCTTTTGTATATTTTGAATTATTCAGCAACAAAAGCCCCTTCCAGAACTACAAAACTTTTTAGACTTTTTATAATAGCCAGTTTTGCTGGAGCTTTTTTTGATGTATTTACAGTGTGGACAAACCACTACACAGACACTCCTCTAATGTTATTTATCAACAATGTTCTTGCAGTAATTCATATTGCAAGTGTGGGTGTAATTCCTGCAATTTACTACATATTTATTCTGACTATTACCAGTGAACAAAAGAAAATTTCAAAATCAAAGTTGACTTTTACAGCAATCTTATATGGAATTGATTTTTTAGTTATAGCAACTTCACCTTTTACTCATTTAATTATGTACTACAATGAACAGGGAGAATATGTACACGGTCCTGCTTTTATTTTTACCTACATAGCAATAATCTTATTCCTTCTTGCTGGTGTAATTGAACTTTCTGTAAATTATAAAAGAATCACAAAAAAACAGTTTTTCATTGTATTATCTTACACATTAGTTGATTTAATTGCGGCATACTATCAGTTTAAAAATCCTGAAATTCTTTTATTAGGATTTTCAAGTGCCACATCTTTAATGATTGTAAGTTTTGCATTAAAAAATCCAATGGAACTAATTGATAACAACACTGGAATTTTTAACAGAACTGCATTTAAGGAATTTCTATATACAAGCAAAAACACAGGAATTATGGCAATCATCCACTTACGAAATGCAGATTCCATAAAATACATTCATGGTCTTGATAATGGGTATAATATCATAAAAAAATGCATTGCTAAGCTTTTAAAGGAATGTAACCAGAAACTGGCATTTTATATTTTTGAAAACACAATCGTTTTAATCTGTAAAGATGAACAGGATGCACAAAAAAAACTTGCAATCATCAGCAAATATAAGAACAATCCTTTTTACATCAATATAGATTCAGATATTTCTCATAATATTTCAGTATTCATAGAAACTGATTCATATTTAATTACAGATAATCAGATTTTCCAAAAAGCAATTGATGATAAATCTACAAAGAATACTCATGATCAGGTTCTGGATATACTCCAGTTCCTTATTGAATCAGATCCGGCACTGGATGATATAAAAATTATAGATTCAAATTTTATAAGTCAGTACAAGGAAAAAATCCGCATACAGAAAATTGTTGATAACGCCCTTAAAAATGAAGGCTTTGAAGTTTTCCTGCAGCCTATTATGGACTTAAAAGCACGAAAATTTACTGGAGCTGAATCTTTAATCCGCTTAAGAGATCCTGCCAACGGTGGAATGATTTCTCCAGGTTTGTTTATTCCTGAAGCAGAAAAAAATGGTAAAATCATTGAATTGGGAGACATTTCCATTAAAAAAACCTGTGAATTTATTCGTAATGGAAACCTGGCTGAACTGGGAATTGAAAAAGTAAATATAAATCTTTCTATGGTTCAATGTATGCAGGAAAATATTGTAGAACACTTAATTTCAATTATTGACTCATACAACATTCCAAGAAGTATGATTCGCTTTGAAATTACAGAAACCATGACCAGCACAAATCCTGAGAAGCTAAAAACTATGATGACAAGTCTTGCTTCTTATGGAATTGAATTTGCACTGGATGATTATGGTACAGGTTATTCCAACACATCTCGTCTTCTCACTTTCCCATTCTCTGAAATTAAATTTGATAAAAGCTTTGTTGATTCTGCAATTGAAGATGACAGAAATGGATTACTTTTAAAACATCTGATGACCATGGTTCACGATACAAATATGATTGTTCTTGTAGAAGGTGTTGAAACAAAAGAAACATCTGATATGATTGAAAGTTATGGAGGAGAACTTATACAAGGATTCTATTATTCAAAACCATTACCTTTTAATGAATTTATTGAATTTATAAAGAATAATAAGTTTTCTGATTTTTAGATTTTAATTTTTAAAAATTACTTTCATAGTTGCTCCACCATCCTGATTATTTTCTGCAATAATCTGAGCGCCTATGTTCTGGCATAAAGTCTTTGCTATTGATAATCCTAAGCCAGAACTGGAAGAATTACTTTTTCTGGTTCTGGCCTTATCTCCAATATAAAATCTGTCAAAAATCTTTGGGAGATCTGCTTCTGCAATACCAGGTCCATTATCACTTTCCCGTAAGCACAATTCACCATTTTTTAATTCAGCACTCAACTCAATTTTACAAGGTAAATCAACTTTGGAATATTTTATGCTGTTTGATATAAAAACTGTAAAAATCTGATGCAGTAATTCCTGATCAGTTTTTATTGTTAAATCTTCTGGGCATTCAACAGTTATGCAAACCTCAGAGTCTTCATACACAGGAGAAAATTCTTCCCTTAAAGTATTATAAAAACCTGACAAAGAAAATTCCTTTTTTACCACTTCAATAATTCCGCGTTCATAACGACTCAGTTGCAGCAGTTTTTCTATAATATTTTGCATATATTTAGTTTCATTTTTTATAGCCTGCAAAGATTTTTCAAGTTGTTCAGGATTATCTTTTCCCCAACGCAGTAAAAGACTTGTCTGCCCGTTTATTACGGCAAGAGGAGTTTTGAGTTCGTGAGAGACATCACTGGAAAACTGCTGTTCTCTTTTAAAATCTTTTTGTATCTGCGTAAAAAGTTCATTAAATGCTGAGGAAAGCTGATCTATTTCATCATTTCTTTTAGAAACCGGAAGCTTCATATCCAGATTTTTTACAGTAATATTTTTTACTTTACGGGTAATTTCAACTACAGGCTTTATAGTCTTCTTAGTCATTGAACAGGAAATTAAAAAAGAAATGATGATTATTAGAAAAATAAATGGAACAACAAAATCAGGAAGAACATCAATCAACTTTGAAGAATAGTCTGAATCAATATTTATGGCCGTCATTACGACAAAATGCTTAAAATCAGAGTTTCCGTCATTAGGTATGTCTATATTTTTAGACATGTAAAGAATGTTTAGATCCCCATCAGAAAAGTAATTTTTTTCAAAATAAATTTTAGCCTTACCTTTTGAGTCTGCAAGTTTTGGCAGGAATGGATCATTAGTAAAATATACTTCTTCAGAATTTTCATCATAAATTGAATAGGTCAAGTAATAAGGTAATTCCACATAAAATGATTCAAAATCTGTTTTTTTATTCAAAAGATTTTCTTGGAGTATATATATTCCATTTTTAAGTTCATTTCCCTGCTGTTTACGAACCAGAGTATTTAAAATCAGCAATACCAGAGCAAACATTGTAATGAGAACTATGGCAACTAAGCTTGTGAATTTTAAAGAAAGCCGCAGGTAAAAGGAATTTGCTGCCTTTTTTATAGAATTTTTATTTTTCAAGAATAAAACCTACTCCTCTTACAGTTCGTATATATTCCACATTTTTAATTTTTGAAATTTTTGAACGAACATAACCTATATAAACATCAACAATATTTTCATCTATATAATGATCTTTTCCCCAAACTGCATCTATAATTTCATTTCTGGAAAGTACCCTTCCTTGATTTTCAAGAAAATATTTTAAAATAAAATATTCAGTTTTTGATAAAGTAACTGCAGTGCCTGCAACAGTCACAACCATGCTTTCAACTTTTATCTCAATGTCCTTAAATTTTAAAACAGATTCTTTTGATTCCTGCTTTTTAGTTCGGCGTAAAAGAGCATTTATTCTGGCAATTAACTCTTCTATTTCAAAAGGCTTTGCAAGATAATCATCTGCTCCAATATTTAATCCATTTATTTTATCTATTGTATCACCACGGGCAGTTTCCATAATTATTGGAACATCTGATATTTCTCTAATCCGCCTTAAAACTTCTATACCATTCAATTCAGGTAACATAACATCAAGAAGGATTAAATCAGGTTTTTCATTTTTAAAAGTTTCAATTCCTTTTCTTCCAGTTTCGGCAAGAATAGTTTCAAAACCTTCATGATTAAGTTCTGGAATAAGATAATCTGTAATACCTTTATCATCTTCTATTACTAGTATTTTCATTTTATCTCCAGCTCCTTTATATATTTACCATCGTAAGTTTCTACACTCAGTAATTTTACACTAAAATTCTCTAATTCACTTCTGGAAATTGAGTCAGCGTCAAAAGATAAAATCATTAAATCACCTTTCTTATTGAACGTTATTTTTACACTATTTGCTGCAGGTTCCTCATTTATCAAAATAGATTTTCGTGTTATGGAAAGAGGATTTACAGTCTGATTAAATTTTATTTCCAGCTGCAAATTATTATCTTTTCCAGTTGAAACTGAAGTATTCAATACTTTTAATGGAGCTGAAACAGCTGCAGTCCTCATTCCTCTATAGTTCATAACTTGGGAAGGAGGATTTTTTGAGGGAATAGCATTTCCCATGGAACCACTTTGTGGTGGAGGAGCTGGTCTGGAATTATGAGAATCAGGGCGACCTCCTCCTGAAGGTGAATTCGGTCTTCCTGAAGGTGAATTCGGTCTTCCTGAAGGAATTCCATTACCACCTGGATTTCCACCACCAGGGCCTTTTCCACCATTAGGGGCACCACCTGGAGGAGGAGCTGCAAATAGAGAAAGTGAAATAGTTATAAAAATATAAAAAAGAGCAGATTTTTTTTTCATAAATTTATTATAAAGTGCCTTATCAGATGTAAACAAGATAAAACTCTATTTCTAAGAAATTTCTTATTTTTCATTTATCTACTTTTAAAGATTCAAGATTTTAACTCAAGTATAATGTGAATCATGAAAAAGATATTAAGACACGTAAGTCAGATTTTGATTTTATTAATTTTGGCTGCCTGCAAGCAGAATTCAGTTTCATCTGGAGAAGATACAGGATCAGTTACTGGTGCTGAAAAAATTGGAACTGAAAATACATCTTATAATGCTGTAATTTCACAGATTAATGAAACAACAGAACTTCCTCAATTAATATATGATTGGGCTAACAGTTATTCTGCAAATATAAGTTCACGGAATCTTGCTGCAGAAAAATCTCCTGATGATATTAACTGCTTAAATGAAATTTACCTGAACATTTCTGATGGATCAATTTCCGCAGACAATATTGATTACAAAAGTTTATCTGAATCAAAGACAACTGTAATTGAAAATCTTACTGCAAAAATTAAAGGCGGCCTGATAACTATCACTGATACAAATGAAGGCAACTTAAAAATATGCGTTACCGGTTCTTCTTCCAGTAGTGCAATAAAAATAAATTCAACTGCTGAAAATTCTATTGTAATTGAATTAAAAGAAGTTTCTTTAAACAGCGGAAATTATCCATGTATAGAAGTAAAAAATGAAAATACTGTTTACCTTGTTTGTGAAGGTTCAAACACCCTTACAGACGGTAGAACTTTTGGAACAGGATATTCGGAAGCTGAAGGTACAGATTATTATACCTCTTCTTATTCAGGTACCCCAGATTCTGATGCTGTCTTAACTGCAGCATGGAAAGAAGGTTCAGACAAAAAAGGTTCAATTTATACAAAAGGACCATTAATTTTAAGTGGAACAGGTTCACTTTCTCTTTCAGAAAATTATAAACATGGTTTTTACTCAAAAGACTATATCCAGATAAATGGTGGTACTTACAATGTACAGTCAACAGGACGAAATGCATTTCAGGCAGTAAACAGCTTTGTTTTGAACAATGGTTCTATCACAATTTCTGGAACTGGAACTCATACAAATAATCAAAGTCGAGGAATTATTGTTGAAGGTTCTGAAGATACTCCAGGTGAAGGTTATATTTTAATTAATGGAGGTTCTATAAATTCAACAACCGTATCAAAAGGAATAAGTGCCAAATGGGACATTGATGAAGATGCAGAAACTTCTTCTACCAGCGATGACCCTTATCCATTTGTTCTCATATCAGGTGGTTCCATTACATTAAATACAACAGGAACTCCAATGGATGAATCTTCTTCATACTACTCTTTTATTGATGCAGATGGAGTTACTGTTTCAGAAAAAACAAAACTTAGTCCAGAAGGAATCGAAGGAAAGCAGGCTGTATTTATTACAGGAGGCTCCCTGGAACTGAATTGTACCGACGATTGTATTAATGCCAGTAATGATACTTCAGGTAAAACTGCCAGACTGGAAATTTATGGAGGAAATATTTATGCCTTTTCTTCTGAAAATGATGCAATTGATTCCAACGGAACTTTGACAATAGCAGGCGGAATTATTGTAGCTGCAACAAGCAGTACTCCAGAATGTGCCTTTGACTGTGATTCAAATACATTCTCTATAACAGGAGGACTAATTGCTGGAATTGGAACTAATAATTATTCAAAGCCAACTGAATCATCTTGTTCACAAAGCACTTTAGTTTTAAGTGGAAATTATTTTGGCTGTGGAAATTCAACCTTTGCACTGGAAGATTCTTCTGAAAATCCAGTATTTGTTTACACTATTCCAGAAGAACTTGGAACTACTTCAAATTCAAATTTCATAATGATTTGTTCAAGTCCACTTATAAAAACAGGAACAAGTTATACTGCCAAAACAGGTATTTCAGCAGAAGGTGGAACCACATTCCATGACCTTTATATAGAAATGCCAACCGTAAGTGATGGATCATCCACACTTTCCAACATATCTACTTCAAGCAGCAGTTATGTTTACACAAAAACCAGTTCAACTAACGGTGGTGCCCAGGAAGGTTCCCACCCTAATTCTGGTCCTAATTTCAGATAGTTATTTTTTTCATAAAAATAATAAATACACACTACAAAAAAAACTCTCGTAGTCTCTGGGAGTCTCCTTTCCCCAGAGGCTACACCCTTTTCATACAGTATAATAATACACTTTAATGAACTATTAGTATCCTAATTCCTGACCTACTAAGATAACTTTTATTCTTCCAGGAACACGAGACATTCTTGTAACTACAAACTGACAGCAGATACTGTCTGTAAAACACTCTCCACATTTGCCTGTTACTGCACATGGAGTTTTACAATCCAATCGTACACAGTTTGGTGGAGTTGCTATATTTCTTACGCGGCGAATACCATCATCAACATTTACAACAACTTTATTCATGCCTGAAATAATAATTACATTATCAGGCCCATAAATCATAAAACTTACTCTGTTTCCTCTTCCATCAATGTTAATCAATTCACCATCAAGAGTAATTGCATTTGTACTCATTAAGAAAAAATCTGCATTAATCTGTTTAGCCTTACATTCTTTAATTTCTTCCGGCGTTTTATAATTTTCTCTGATAATAAGTTCATGTCCAGCTGCAGTCACAGAATCCTTAAAACCATTCTCATCTAAGGTCATTGATCCGCCATAAGCAACAGATTTTTTTCCTTCTCCTAAAAGTTCTACTAGTTTTGCTTTTGCAGATTCTACATCAGGACAATAAAACCCCTCCATTTTACGCTGGTTCAATTTTTTGATGATTGTTTCAGCCTGCTTTTCGTAAAATATTTCCTTTGGATTTGACATAATTTTCCTCACTTTTTTTAGTTTTTCTTCTATATATATCTATAAGTATTATAACTCAAATTCAGTTATAAAATCTAAAGAATTAGCCTGAAATTCGAGTTTTTTAAATTAACAGTAATCTGAAAAAGTTTTGATAAAAGTCCAGATTGCGGTTAATCATATAAGCAACGATGCTATAGATACCCTGCATCTGCAAATATTGTCCCCTTTACAACTTCTGCAAGTTTTTCTGTAATTTTACAGTCAGCAATATTTGCATAACTGAAAATGGTGTTTTCAAAATGAAAAACATGCAGGTTAAGTTGTAAATTTGTTCATACATAAGCGTAACTCTTTTTGATTTTTTTGTAAATTCTCAATGAAACTCGAAATTCGGACTAATAGAATAAACTCCATCCAAGTCAAACTAGGCTGGAGTTTTTTTACGGTGGTTCTAAGCCCGCCTTTTTTTTATTTGACAATACGTATCAATTATGATACATTTAATTTATGGAAATCGGAAAGAAATTACAAGCAGATTTTTTCAAAACGGAACAAAATAATGAGCCTGTACGGGATTTCCTAAAAGGATTATC
>JALEPQ010000039.1 GCA_022768685.1 Spirochaetia bacterium | reverse complement strand
TTTGATAAGGCACTCAACAAAAGTCTTACTGAAAATGATTTTGATTTTACAAAAAAGGGACAGACTGAAAAAATGGTAAAGAGTTCTGTCAGAAGAAAAGTTCGTTTTCTGTCCAGTCTTGATAAAATCTTTGGTAAATCATCTTTAGTTGAAGAATCTTTCAATAAAAATCAATTTCTTGTACTTTCGCTGTTTCAGAAAACTCTTTTACATTGGGATTTATAGCATTTCCAAAATGCAGACCAAATACACTTTTAAAAGGCAATGAATTAAAAAATCCCCAAGCAATTGATTCGATAAAAAGACGAAAAAGAGGGGAAAGTGAATTTGTGGATTTTCTTGATGAATACTAAAAAAAACGCCCGCCCTCCAAACGGAGAACGAGCGCATTTCGCAAAAACCAATAAAGGAATCGCAAAAAAAGCCCGTTCCCCCAAATGAAAACAGGCGTATTTCACAATGGTTTGTGCCGCGCGAATGCGTCGGCACGAAACTAATTTATCTGGCAGCGCAAGCTGTCCAGATATGATAATGCTAACCTGCAAAGTTTACTTTGTCAGGTTGAGCATTGATTTATCATAATCACTTGGTGGAACAAATCCCATCAAGTCGCACGCAAGCGTGCTTACCGAGTTTTGGACAAGCCAAAACTCGCAACAAAAAATTACTTCTTCCAGTTAATCATACTCTTATCGTAATCAGATGGTTCTTTATATCCCATAAGATTCATAAGAGTTGCAGGCCAAGAAGAAATTCCCAAACCACTGTTCAATTCCAAATCATATTCCCCTTTATATTCAGGGTCGTAGATGATTCCTGGAACTGGGTTCAAAGAGTGAGATGTCTTTGGTTTTGGCTCTCCATTAGCATCTTTTGCTACTGTTCCATCTTTTTTGTGTTCGTACATATCATCACTGTTTCCGTGGTCAGCTGTAAGACAGAGGATACCACCTGCTTTTTCAATAGCTGCCTTAAGACGACCAAGCTGTAAATCCATACCTTCCATAGAACAGCAAACAGCGTTGAATACACCAGTGTGTCCAACCATGTCCCCGTTAGGATAGTTCAAACGGATGTGGTCATATTTTCCAGATTCGATAGCTTCAATAACCTTGTCTGTGATTTCAGCACATTTCATCCATGGACGCTGTTCGAAAGGAACAACATCACTAGGAATTTCCACATAAGTTTCAAGATTTTTATCAAATTCACCAGGACGGTTACCATTAAAGAAGTAAGTAACATGACCATATTTCTGTGTTTCAGAAATTGCCATAAGGTGAACGCCAGACTTTGTAAGATATTCACCCATTGTGCGGTCAATGCTTGGTGGGTTTACAAGGAACTGAGCTGGTTTGTGGTTATCGCCATCGTATTCCATCATGCCTGCGTATTCAACAGCTGGGCGGCGTACGCGGTCAAAGTGTGGGAAGTTGTCTTCTTCGAATGCTGCAGTGATTTCCAAAGAACGGTCACCACGGAAGTTGAAGAAGATTACAGAGTCGCCGTCAACGATTGGACCAACTGGTTTTCCGTCTTTTGCAACAACAAATTCATGCATATCCTGATCCAAAAGACCGGCATTTTCAGAACGATAAGTATTGATAGCTTCAGTAGCAGAAGCAAACTGACGACCATCAGCCAAAACATGAGCGTGCCATCCGCGTTCAACCATAGACCAGTCAGCACCGTAGCGGTCCATTGTAATGTACATACGTCCACCGCCAGAAGCAATCTGATAATCTACATCAGTAAATTCAGCAAGGAATTTTTCAAGTGGTTCAAAATATTCAAGAGCAGAAGTTGGAGGAACATCACGACCGTCAAGCAAAGCATGAACGCGCAAAGTCTTAATTCCTTCTTTATGAGCCTGAGTCACCATAGCTTTCAAATGGTCAATGTGCGAGTGAACGTTACCGTCAGAAACCAATCCCATCAAGTGGAATGTAGAGTTTTTATCCTGAACATTCTTTACAAGCTTTTTCCAAGTAGCGCCCTGGAACATTGTGCCAGAAGAAATAGATTCACCAACAAGCTTAGCACCCTGAGCAAAAACACGACCACAACCAATTGCATTGTGACCAACTTCAGAGTTACCCATATCGTCGTCGCTTGGAAGACCTACAGCTGTACCGTGAGCCTTAAGCTGTGTGTGTGGACAGTTTTTGTGGAACCAGTCCAAATACTTCATTTTCGAAGCCTTTACAGCATCCCCTTCTTCATATTTACCATAACCAACACCGTCCATAATAACCAGAACAACTGGTCCGCGGCGTCCTTTCCAATTTGGATTTTTTTCCAAAGCATGCATTGTGTCTGCCATCTTTTAAACCTCTATAAGTTTATATTCAGGGCGTTACCCCGCTTCGCGGGGTCGGGCTTTTCAGGGTTCCGCTATCGCTCCAGCCTCCTCGTCGCTCTCATTCGCTCGCTCCTGCGGTGGCCGCTTCGCGCCCTTCCAATCCCTAACGCATTTCAAAATGTACATTACGATTGTATACCGCAGATTGTATCAACAATCGGGGATATACAAATGACGGAATTTCCACATTTGATTTAATCTTACGATTTCTTCAATAAATATACAGAATTTTTTTAGATTTTACAATTAATGAGTGGAGGACTGTCAGGGCTTCCGCATTATAAATGCTTTTCCGTAATGTTGGTGCGAAGGAGCGGGGCGTGGTTCAAAAACACTCTTTTTGTGGCTGCTGCGATGCGGCAGTTCAATAGTTTCTATACCACAAAAAGCGTGTAGCGCATTATTGCGCGGTTTTGAATCACGCAACCGTGACTGCGTGACTGGGAGCCAAAAAATCGGATTTTTGATTATAATGCGTTTGCCCTGGGAGGTCTGTCCCCCCTTCTTTTTTAAGTTGATTATTCTTTTGCAGCTTCTTCTGCTGTAGTTTCAACTGTTTCAGTTGATTTATCATTTTTTCCGTAAAGCATTGGTTCTGCACAGTGAACATTAAAGAAATCAACTAAAGGTCCCATAAAGAACGCAAGAATAATTGTTCCTGCCCCTACAAAAGAAAATACTTCTTTCCAGGTTCCTTTTGCCAGCAGATAAAGACCTGTACCAATAATAAGACAGCAGCAGTCAGTTATAATACGGATAAACTTAAATTTTCCCCATTTCCATTTATTTGCCATAGTCAAAGCAATTGCATCATAAGTAGAAACACCAAGGTCAGCAGTTATGTACAATGCTGAACCGTAACACATAATTACAATTGCTACAATAAAATAGATGATTCGTAACCATATAGCAGGTTCTGCATTAACTTTTATCAGAAGAAACTGTGTAAACTGAGTAATGTATCCTAATAAGAATAGGTTTATGAAAGTTGCAATACCAATTAATTTTCTGTTAAAAATCAAAGAGAAAGTTAAAAGAACTACATTATAGATAATGTAAATAATTCCATACTGCAAAGGTATGGCTTTATCAAGGCCAATTACAGTTGTTGTAAAAGGGTCTACACCTAATGCTGCAGTTTTTAAAATTCCAACAGCAATAGCAAGAACAATTACTCCTGCTAAAGACATGAATATTCGTTTAATAAAAATTTTTTTATCTTTCATAAAAAACTCCATTTTTTCATTATGACCTAATAACAAAAAAAATCCATAGAAAGTAAGAACTTCACAGTTATAAACCTGTGTTATTCTATTTCTATGGATTGTTGCACAAAGCAGAAAGTCAAAAAAGATTAACTTAAAACAAGTTTATCGCTTACTTCACCGCTGATAGAGAATTTCTGAAGAAGATCTTCTACAGTCAGTTTTTTCTTTTCTTCACCTTTTGCATCAAATACAATTTTTCCGTCCATCATCATAATAAGACGATTTCCATAACGTAATGCATCTTTCATGTTGTGAGTTACCATGAAAGTTGTAAGATTATCTTTCTGAACAAAATGTTCTGTAAGTTCAAGAACTTTTTTTGCTGTTTTAGGATCCAAAGCAGCTGTGTGTTCATCAAGAAGCAGTAACTTTGGTTTCTGTAATGTTGCCATTAAAAGAGTAAGTGCCTGACGCTGTCCTCCAGAAAGTAAACCAACTTTAGCTGTCATACGGTTTTCAAGACCTAAATCAAGTAAAGAAAGTTTTTCTCTGTAAAGTTCTTTTTCTTCATTTTTAATATGCCAGGCTAATCCACGTCTTTTACCGCGGCGCATTGCCATAGCAAGGTTTTCTTCAATTTCCATGTTTGCAGCGGTACCCATCATAGGATCCTGAAATACACGTCCAAGATATTTTGCACGAATGTATTCTGGTTTACCTGTAAGGTTCATTCCATCAAGTTCAATTGAACCTGTATCTGTATAGTGAACACCTGCAATGAGATTTAATAAAGTTGATTTTCCAGCTCCGTTACCACCTATTACTGTAACAAAATCCCCTTCTTCAAGTTCAAGATCAATTCCTCGTAAGGCTCTTTTTTCAGTAATTGTTCCAGGATTAAAAGTTTTTGAGATATTTGTAAGCTTTAGCATTGTACCCATATTTTCCTCCAATCCTATTTGATAATTTCAGAATCACTGATAGTTTCAACTGAGTGTTTATATCTGTCACTGTTGTGACTTGTATCTTCTTCGTTATTTGGGCCTTTATAGGCTCTTTTTTTTCTATTTATTTTGTCTTTTAGAACTGGTACTGAAAGTGAAATTGCTACAATTAAAGCTGTAAGTAATTTTAAGTCAGTTGATTTAAGTCCCAGCTGAAGAACTACTGCAATGATAATTCTGTAAATAACTGATCCTAATACAACGGAAATAAGTGTGTACCAGAATCCAAAATGAGAACCAAAAATTACTTCTCCAATGATGATAGAAGCTAATCCAACTACGATTGTACCAGTTCCCATACCAACATCTGCATATCCCTGGCTCTGGGCAACTAAAGCACCGCTCATTGCAACCATACCGTTAGAAATCATTAAGCCTGCAATTTTTGTAGTGTCTGTATTAACTCCAAGAGCTCTTACCATGTGTTCATTGCTTCCTGTAGCACGAATTGCACTACCAAATTCTGTACCAAAGAACCAGTACATTAAAGCAATAATTGCAGCAATGAAAATTAAACCGATAATCAAAGAACTTGTTGTAGTTGAAATATTTTCCCCTGTTAATGCCCTTAATTTAGACATCATTGTAGGGTTTCCTAAAAGTGGAGTATTTGCTCTACCCATAATTCTTATGTTAATAGAGTAAAGTGCAATTTGTGTCAAAATACTTGCTAAAAGAATATTTATCTTTAGTTTAGTGTTCATAAAACCTGTTACTAAACCACAGATAGCTCCTGCCGCAAAAACAAAAATTATAGTAAGTAGTGGATGCATTCCTTTTGTAATAAGTACAGCAGTAATTGCACCACCTGCTGCAAAGCTTCCATCTACTGTCATATCAGCAACATTTAGTAATCTGAATGTTAGATAAACTCCTAATGTCATTAATCCCCAGAGAACACCTTGAGAAATGGCACCTTCCATTGCAAATAAAATTGGCATTTAATACTCCTAAAAATTGAAAATCCCCGAACCTATGTTCAGGGATTTTTTAGTGTTTAACCTTAGTTTATAAGGTGTTTTTTTTTATAAGTCAGCTGGAATTGTGATTCCAAGTTTTTTAGCTATTTCTTCGTTGATTGACAGGTTACATTTATCAAGATACTGGATTGGCATATCAGCTGGTTTAGATCTTCCTTCAAGAATTTCTACAGCCATTTTAGCTGTCTGTTTTCCAAGTTCATAGTAGTTTACACCGTATGTTGCAAGACCACCGTTTTTTACCATACCTTCTTCACCAACAATTGTAGGAATTTTATTTTCTGTAGCAACCTGAGAAACTAAAGACATACCTGCAGCAATCATGTTGTCTGTTGGTGTGTAGATTACATCAACTTTACCACAAAGACTCTGTACAACCTGTTGGATTTCATTTGAGTTAGAAACTGTAGCTTCTACGTATTTAAGACCTAGTTTATCGCAAGCTTCTTCAGCAATTTTAATCTGGAAGTAAGAGTTCTGTTCGCTAGAGCAGAAAAGCATACCTACAGTTTTTGCTTCTGGGAAAAGTTTCTTTAAAAGATCCATCTGAGCAGCACATGGTGTTAAGTCTGATGTACCAGTAACGTTAGTTCCAGGAAGTTTATTTGATTTTACAAGTTTAGCAGATTCTGGGTCTGTAACAGATGAAATAAGAATAGGTGTTTTCTGTGTAAGGTTAGCTACAGCCTGAGCAGCAGGAGTAGCAATTGCAAAAATTAAATCATCACGATCGTTGATTAATTTTTCAGCGATTGTAACACAGTTTGCCTGTTCACCCTGAGCATTCTGATAATCAATTTTGATGTTTTTTCCATCAACATAACCTGCTTCAGCAAGACCGTCTACAAAACCTTTGTAGTTTGCATCCAGAGCAGAGTGTTCAACTAACTGGATAACACCAATTTTAATAGCCTTCTGTTTTTTTGAAGGTTTAGCTGTAACTGCAGATAAACAAAGAGCAGCAATCATTAAAGTAGAAACAATTTTTTTCATTTTTTTATGTCTCCTCCTATAAAAATAAGACTATTAATTCTACTATACTTTAGAGTATTTTTGAATATTAGAAGATTGGATTTTTTACAAATAATTAATTAATTCAGTGGGAGTTAATAAGAAAATGGAAAAAAGGTAAAAAAAAAGTCCTGAAAAATCAGGACTTAGTGGAGAATAGGGGGCTTGAACCCCTGACCCTCGGCTTGCAAAGCCGATGCTCTAGCCAACTGAGCTAATTCCCCTTATTCTGTTTTACAGATTAGGGAAAGAAAGAACTACTTTTTAAGATTCATACCCTGTGTGTACACATACACTCTTTTCCTTTGTCTTACAAAAGGAGGTGATCCAGCCGCACCTTCCGGTACGACTACCTTGTTACGACTTCACCCCCCTCACGAGGCGTACCTTAGACAGCGTCCTCCTTGCGGT
>JALEPQ010000199.1 GCA_022768685.1 Spirochaetia bacterium | reverse complement strand
AAATAACCTGTATATCAGTTACAGTAATTTTATTTTCATTTTCCAATGAAATTGAAATTGATGGAACTGCAGGAGCCAATAATCTTCTTGCTGCTCCACTTTTAAAAGTAAAATTGCTGTCCGCATTAGTATCAGAACCGGATTTCGTAGAAGGACTTACATTTACAGATGCAGAACTTGATGCAATACTATTTAATGCACTGGCAGTTCCTTCTGATGTACTGTTATTCTGATTCTGAGAAGTTCCTTTTGCAGTAGATTTTACAGCATTATTTGAATAATCTGAAACAGATGTATTTGAAGTCTCAAAAGAATTACTTGTCTTTACAACTTTTGAAGAACTTTGTGGGTTTTCAGAAGATGAAACTGTATCATCATCAAAATCATCCCAATTGAACTCAGGGACAGCTTTTTTAGTGGAATTAGGCTGGTTGTCAAAATTAATTTCATCACTCAAATTTATTGCATAATTCTGCTCTACAACTTTTGCAGGAGAAGGTGCAGGTTTGGGTGCAGGAGCAGTTTTCTGTGCTGAAGAAGGACTTTGTTTTGAGGCAGTTTTAGGAACTGTTTTTGGAGTTTCTGCTTTTTTAGGAGCTGGTGTTACAGTTTTTGCAGGTTCTGTTTTAGGTTTACTTGCAGCAGGCTTTGCAGGCTCAGGTGCAGGTGCCACCTCTTTTACTGGAACAGGTGCTTTTTCAGAAGATTCCGCCTTTGCAGTTTCTGTTTTCTTTGCCTCCGGTGTACTTGAAAGAACAATTTGAACAGTATTATATTTTGGCTTTTTATTTTGAGGTTTTATCACAATAGAACAGATTAAAAATAACACCCAGAATATAGCAGTTGCAATTAAAGCTATGTAACGGCTTGTTTTTTGAGGAATACTGTCTTGTCCAAACATAGGATAATTTATCATTTTTGTGATTTAGTCCTTAAATTTATAGCTGAATAACCGCTTTCACGAATAACATCAAAAATCTTTACAACAGTATCAGTTTTAACACTGCCATCTGCTTCAAGACTGATTGGAAATTCGGCCTTTTTTGTATCTCCTGTATCGTAAGCTCTTAATTCCCGACCTAATGTTTCAAGACTGACTTCTTTTTCATTAAAAAACAGTACACCATTTTTTTCAGCAGTAATTGTGATTCCTTTATATGAAGTTCCTTCTGCAGTTTTACTTTCAGGAAGATTTAATTTTATTCCTGGCAGAATTGCAAAAGTTGTTGAAACAAGAAAGAACAAAATGAGCTGAAATACGATATCAAGCATTGGAGTCATATCAATTGTGGAATGAGGAACTCCCCTTCTGGATTTTACTTTCATATAAGCCCCTTTTAAATTCGACCAGACATTTTCAATAGAACTTCTGTAACATTTGCTTCCATTTCTACAAGACGACGGTTTACGCGGCTAATAAAATAGTTGTGGAAGATTAATGAAGGAATTGACACACAAAGTCCGGCAACAGTTGTAACTAAGGCTTCGGCAATAGCACCGGCAAGCAAAGTAGGGTCTCCCATTGAACCACCTGCACCAAGAACACCAAAAGCTTTTATATTTCCAGTTACAGTTCCCAAAAGTCCTAATAAAGTAGAAATGTTGGCAATTGTTCCAAGAGGAGTAAGAAAATGCTCTAAACCAGGAACAACTAAATCCATTTCAGCTTCAACCAAATCTTTCATATCCTGTTCAGGATATCGGCGTGAATCAAAAGCTTTTTTAAGAACCTGTGCTAATGGTGTTTTTGCTCCAACACAGGCTGCATCACAAGCAGCAAAATTACCACCTTTTAATGGCATTTCAAGATCCTTCATAAGCTGTGCATCTTTTTTCTTAATCTGATAAAAATAAATACAACGTTCAATGATAATAAATGTAGCTAAAACTCCACAAAGTAAAATAGGAATAATTAAAATTCCACCTGATTTTAATGTAGCAAACATCTCAATAATCTCCTAATAAAAAGTCAAGAAGAATGTTTCAACAATCGATTGACTTTTTAAGCTGTTCCGTAATGCAATGAGGAACAGCAGTTTAATAATAAGTTTGCAACGCAAACTTCAGGTAAGATAAAGCCGCGCTATTTTAGCGGTTTTATCTTACACCTCCTAATAAAAAGTCAAGAAGATTGTTTCAACAATCGATTGACTTTTGATTTTTTAAAAATTAAATTTTACCAGCAGGGCAGCAGAACCACCTTCTGAAATATATTGTCCGGCATAAGTTCTTGCTTCTCCACCTAATATATTAATTATATCATTAACAGAGGCAACAAGTCTTACACTTGGAGTCACATTTACAAATCCAGATAGATTTATTAACGGAAGAATAAATTCATCATCAAGGAAAATTCCCAGATGAAGACTTCCATTCCATGTTGAAGCACTATTCTGTAAAACAACATCAAAGTTAATCATCTGTGCTGTTTCCAGACAAGGTATATCAATCCAGTTTGAATGCCACTGGGCACTTACAGATAAAATCTTATATAAATAAGATGCTTCAAGATTTGATGTAAGATACTTTGTATTTTTCTTTTCAAAACCATATATTCCGGAAGTAAGTCCTTCATCAGAATTATATGATGGAACCCAACTTCCATTGTTTAATGCAGTCTGACGGTATTCAAGACCAAATTTTGAACTGAAAGTTGTCTTAAACGGCAATTCCAGATTAAACTTTCCATACCAGTCTGAAGATTCGGAAGGAAGAACTGAAAATCCTGTGAATTTGTATTTCTGTTCCAGAACTGAAGGATTATTCATATAAGAATCTAATCCTCCTTGTGCAGAAATTGTAATATTCCTATTTGATTTATTGAAAGGAATAGAACCATCAACCCCAATTGTAAAAGGAACTATTACAGAATTTGAATTCAAATAATTTCCAACTACTGCTGCAACATCAGTATTTATTTTTACATAATCATTATTCCAGGAAAAAGAAAGATTAAACTGCCCCCTGTTGTTGAACAGATTTCCATTTGTAAGATTTTTATTTAAATCGGAAATCATTCTATATTCAGGAGTAAACTGTACACACACCCCATAACCAGACCACTGAGCAAAAGGAGCTGTTTCAATTTCTAAAGTCTGTATTCCTTTTACAAAGTCCGCTACAGATTCAGAGTCAGAAACTACATGTGCATAACGATTATAATCTTCTGTTTCTAAATTCATGCCAAGAAGAAAGCCCTTTGGAAGCTTCCAGACCACATTACCATCAGCAGATAAAACATACTGATTAGTATCACTGATACTATCCGATTTCTTCTGAAGCCCATCTGAATTTGTTTTATAATTCACACCAAAATTAAAATCCAGATTTTTAAAAGCAAATGATTTTTCTACATCCATTTGTGTAAAATTATTATAGTAAGAGTCTGTAAGAGCCTGACGGGAATAACCGGCACTGTTTCTATGAGTAAAATTGATTTTAAAAGGACTGTCTCCATTTAATCGATATACACTAAAATCTCCGTAAAAGAGATTTGGATATCCTCCACCAACTTTACCTTCTGCATAAATTGACTGTTCATTGTTTCCTGCAAGTAAAGCAGCAATAGATTGTTCTTCAGAAGATTCTTTTGGTAATACAGGCTGAATATCACCACTTCCCTTTTCAATTTCTACTACATTTTCAAAATCAGGAAGGGCATCTGGTTCCACAGAAAGCTTACTTGTAGAAATTACAGTTGTAACTTCAGGTAACGCAATCTGCTCCTGTTCAGAATCTGATTCCTGAGCAAAGATTTCAGTATTAAAAATAAGAACTGTGGCTAAACAAAAAATATATTTTCTACACTTCATAACTACCTCAATAAATTATCTACGCTAGCTGCATATTTTGAATCAGGATAAAGCTGTTTAAGAAGTTTTGCAGTTTCTTTAGCATCTCCACTCTGATTTCCAGCAGCAAAGGCTTCTACTGCACTATAAAGAACTGCAGCAGCATTATTAGCATCAGCATCAAGAGTTCCTCTATAATATTCTGCAGCTTTCAGATACATCTGCGCCGCTTTTTTATTTTCTGAATTTTTTCTGTAATAGTCAGCAAGGAATTCTGCATTTTCGGCAGCCTTTAATTTTTCTTCCTGCTGAGTCTGTTTTTCCAGCAATTGTTCTGCCAGCAAAACTGCATCTGCAATCGTCTCAGGATTCTGTGTATAAAGTTTTACAAGTTCAGAACCAATACTTCTTCCTCTCACAGTATTTGTTTTGCCAGCTTTTTCATATTCTGAAACTTTTTTGGCAACAGAACTGTCTAGTCCAGAAACAATTCTCTGTAACTCTATGATTTTTCTGCCCATTTCATCTTCAGCAGCCTGTTTTGGAAATTTTTCATTTGCCAGTTGTGAAAAACTCAAGGCACTTTCAAAATCTTCAGTTTCATAATAAGCATTAACAAGATTTTTATAAGCACCATAGAGGTAGATGCTCTGTGGAAATCTGCTTACAAGACTGGAATTTAGCATTATTGATTTATCAAACGAGCCGATTTTTAAATTGCAGTCGCCTCCAAAAAATAAAGCTGATTCTACAAATCTTCCGTTAGGATATTTGAATATATACTTATTAAATCGATTTTCTGCAGTAGAAAAATCCTGATTCAGATAATAAAGTTCTCCACAGTCATACATTGCTTCTTCAGCATAAGTGGACTTTGAAAAATCTGAAATGATTTTAGCATAAGTGTTCTCAGCATTTTTTATCTGATTACATTTTTCATAAATTTTTGCAGTCTGAAACAGAGCCCTTACTGAAAAATCAGATTTATCTTTTGTATATGGTTGAAGAATTGAAACAGCTTTTTCATACTCACCAGAATCACTGTAAATATCTGCACAGAAAATAAGAGCTTCCTCTTTCTGCTGTTGAATAACACTTACTTTTACAAGATTTTCTGCAAGAATTGCTGCGGCTTTATAATCTCCATTCTGCAATGCTGACTTTGCACCAAGTTCATAAGTCTGCTTTAAATATTTCTGTTCAATATTGCTGCCAGACCCGCTGAATCTTACAAAGGAAATGTAAGCATTTTTATAATCTTCCAGAACATACTCAACGTAGCCCTTATAAAAAATAGCCAGATTATTAAAATCTTCTTTTGTTCCCATAGAACTTATATAAGAAACAAGATGTTTTTTTGCCCAGTCCCAATCCTGAAGATTTACCTTATTTAGTGCACACAAATAATCTTTATGCTTATAAGATGAATTCAAGGCTATTTCATAGGATTTGTTAAATTTTTTATTTACAAACAATACTTTTGCATACTCGGCTTTAGATTTTTCTTTCAGCAGATCAGCAATTTCAATCTTCCTGTAAATTTCTTCAGCATTTTTATAATTCTGAGTTTTTGCATAAATTGATCCAAGCAGTTCAAAATTCTTTAAATTATCATTATTTACTGTCTGTAAAGCATATTTTGAAACATATTTAAGGGCATTTTTAAAATCTTCATTGTTATAATAATACGCTGAAATAAGATAATCTGTTTCACAGGAACTTTTCTGCAGTTTTCCATAATTTTTTACAACAGAATCCCAATTACCATTTAAAATCTGTAATTTTAACAAGGTTGAATAAAAAGCATCACTTATTCCAGGATATACAGATTGTTTTATTTTAGGTTCAAGAGCAATAAGTTCATTTTCTATCTGAAAGAGGTCTTCATTTTTTTCTATCCGAATCTTCAGGTTATAGATCTGTAAAATAGCATCATCTATTGCAAAACCAGCTTCCTTTAATTTTGCAGCTTTTTCAAAATATAAACAGGCATTTTCAAAATCTTTCTGATTATAGTTATCTATTCCAAGCTGAACATAAAAATTCCACTTTAAATCTTCAGCTTTAGAAAAAACTGAATCAGAAGCATCCAGTTTTGTAAAAAGATTTTCTGCTTTTCTGATTTCACCGCAATTTTTATAGCAGTTTATTAATTGTACTGCACAGATTGAATAATCCTGAGGGGCATATTTATTTCCATTCTGAATAATGTATTCAAACAAGGGAATAGCTTCTTTTTTATTTCCAAGAAGATAAAAACATTGTGCTGCAAAACAGATTGACTGATTATAATAATCTTTTTTACAGGAAAGATAAAATTTCTGCAAAGCTTCTGTATATTTTTTTTGCGCAAAAAAAGCTCTTCCTTCCAGATAATTTGCAAGAAGATAATCTTCACTATCCTCTTCAAAAAAAGGAAGTACTTTTTCAAACTCAGCAACGGCTGAATCATAATCAAAAAGATAAAAATAAGCCTGAGCCTTTAAAAACGAAGATTGAAGTATGTAAGGGGAATTGGGAAAGTTTTTTTCCAGTGTAAGTGCCTTATCAACAACTCCGGGATAAAACTCAGTTTTATAGGCGGAAATCAATTCATTATAAATTGATGAGTCTGTATTCTGCGCAAAAAAAGGGAATGCCAGAAAACAAAAAAAAACGATACTAATTATTTTCTTTTTCATAAACTACTGAGGATAAAACTGACGGTCTGCTTTTACACGTGTAAGATAAACAAAATCATCTTCATAAAGCATTATAAACTGCTCCAGACTTATTTCTTTACCATTCAGGAATACAGCACATTCAAATGCACCATCTGAAAGAAAATATGGAAAGAAAGCCACACACTCATTAAAAGCTTTTACTTCTGGAGTTACAGCTTTATTTGTTCCTCTTATTGCTCCAAAATAGAATGTATTTGGTTCTGTTGCGGACAGAACATATAATAATGATTTTAACACCCCTACTGAATAACCAGAATTTTCAATAAAAGTTACAATATTTTCTACTCCCCTGTCTGTAATTGCAGATGCAAAAGGATTTGTTGTTACATCTACACCAGATTCTGAGAATAAATAAGTTGAGCCAGAATATACTGAAAAAATGGCCGCAGCAAGATTTCTTACCCAGTTCAAAGAGAAATATAAATCGTAATTTTGACTTAAAATCCCCTGGTGTCCAGTTTCTTTTACTTCAACAGTTGGTGCAATTAATGGACCACGTTTTAAATGGCCTCCTGAAATTGGTTCTACAATTCCATCGCCAATCCATTTTAAAAATCCCACTGATGAAAGATAAAGTTTTTTAGGATCATCTTCTGCTTCATATTCGTAAGGAGCTCCTGATGAAACATAAACCTGTTTTCCATGTTCGTCAATCATTGCATCAAAACGATATTTTATTTCTGGAAGTTTTTCTCGAATAACACCAATCATCTGCTCAATATCGTAGTAGGCATTAGAATCTACCAGAACATAATTCCAGGGGATTTTTTTTTCTGTAAGTTTTATTACACTTTCAATTGATGTAGTATAAAAATAATCAAAAGGAATTCCTGTGGAAACTCCCCTTGCAGCATAATTTCCAAACATTACAAAATCGGCAAGGGCAGTTTTATTTTTAGGAATGAACTGAACATAAACTTCGCTGTTCTTTAAAAAATAATATCTGATTCGTAAAGGTTTTCCAGTTTTTTTATCTTTTACAAGAACAAAACTTCCAGGTGCATCCACCGGAAAAAACTCCTGAGTTTCTTTTCTGGAACCTTTATCACTAACTACAGTTACGTCTATAAAAGACTGAGGTGAAACATAAATATTAAAAACATCCTCCGATTCTTCCATTGAAACCTTAAACTTCTGACCAGATTCATTATAAAAATATTCCGGCAGATTATTTCTAACTAAAGGCAAGGGAGCTTCAAACCACCTTTCCCTTAAGTTATTCCGAATTTCCGCAGAATCAGGAATGCCTAAAGAATTATATGCAGCAAAAAGCGAAACAAAGCCATTAATAAATATTAAGAACGTACATATAATTCTTTTCATGGTAAAAACCCCGTAAAATTAACTATGCTGAGCTGGATCTGTATCTGTAAATCCAGTATTACCTTCGGCATATTTTACTATTGGCTGAACATACTTTTTCTTTCCATGATTTCTGTCTAAAATCATTCCATTTGGCTGTTCATCAGGATGCTTTCCAATAGGAGCATTTGAAAGAAGAAGTTTTAATCTGTTCAACTGATTTACTTCAGAGCTGCCTGGATCATAGTCAATTGCAGAAATATTTGCTTTAGGGAATCTGCGTTTTAATTCCTTTATCATACCTTTACCAGTAACATGGTTAGGAAGACAAGCAAAAGGCTGAACGCAGGCAATACTTGGAACTCCGGATTGAATAAGTTCTACCATTTCTGCAGTAAGGAACCAGCCTTCACCCATAATATTTCCAAGCTGAACAATATCATCAACACCTTTCATCATCTTGTAAATTGATTCAGGAGCTGAAAATCTGTGACTCTTCTTTAAATAGTACTTCATTCTCTTACGGAAGAGTTCAAGTCCCCAAACAGTAAGACGAGCTGTAAATTCTGTTTTTTTAGGGAAAGCCAGTTCCTTGTGGCGGAAAATACCTGTTGCAAATGAATACATAAAGAAATCAACAAAGTCAGGCATTACACATTCTGCACCTTCCCGTTCAATAGTTTCGATAATCTGATTATTGGCTGTAGGATGGAATTTTACAAGAATTTCACCAACTACACCAACTCTAGGCTTTTTGATAGGCTTTAATGGCAGATTATCAAAATCTTTTACACAATTTTTAAGAATCCAGCGATATCTGGCATTTGTAAGATGTTCCATGTTATCTACAATGTAACTGTTCCACTTTTCGTAAAGCTGATTTGCAGAACCAGGAACTTCTTCATAAGGACGAGTTCTATATAAAACTCTCATTAACAAATCACCAAGAACAAGAGATTTCAAGGCACGATCTGCAACCTTAAGATTCAATTTAAATCCAGGATTACTTTCAAATCCCTGTGCACTTAAAGAAATTACAGGAACCTGTCCCATGCCAGCATCATTTAATGCCCGGCGAATAAATCCAATGTAGTTTGTTGCACGACAACCACCACCAGTCTGAGAAATCAACACTGCTGTTTTGTTTACATCGTATTTTCCACTTTCCAATGCTGTAATAAACTGCCCTGTTACAAGCAAAGAAGGATAACATGCATCGTTATTTACATATTTCAGACCTGCATCAACAGCTTTTGGATCCACAGCATCAAGAACTACAAAGTTATATCCAGCAACCCTAAAAGCTTGCTGCAAGAGTCTAAAATGAATAGGAGACATCTGAGGACAAAGAATTGTGTACTTTGGCTTCATTTCTTCTGTAAACACTACCCGGTGATAAGCTGCAGATTTTTTCATCATTTTTGCATGATTACGTCTTCTTTCTTTTACGGCAGCAATAAGGGAACGAATTCTAATACGAACAGCACCAAGATTAGAACCTTCATCAATCTTAATCAATGTATACATTCTGCTCTTTGAACGCATGATTTCATCAACCTGATCAGCAGTTACAGCATCAAGACCACAACCAAACGATGTAAGTTGAACTAATTCAAGATTAGGCATTTCACTTACAAAGCTGGCTGCTCTGTAAAGACGATTATGATATGTCCACTGGTCAATAATTCGTAACGGACGTTCAACTGTTCCAAGATGAGCAATAGAATCTTCTGTAAAGACCGCAAGTCCAAGTCCATTGATTAATTCAGGAATACCATGATTGATTTCTGGATCCAGGTGATAAGGACGACCAGCAAGAACAATACCACTGCCACCTTTTGTAATAACTTCTTCAAGGGCTGCTTCACCAGCAGCTTGAACTTCTTTACGGTAATTTTGCTGTTCTTCCCATGCTTTATCTACAGCTGCAAGAATCTGAAGTTTTGTAAGCTGAGGAAATTTTGGCATGAGAACTTCTGCAAGACGGTCTCCCAATCTTTCTTTATCATAAATTGGCAGGAATGGATTCATGTAGATAATGGAATCATCCTGACGTAATGCATCAATATTATTTCTCAATACTTCTGGATAACTTGTTACAATAGGACAGTTGTAATGATTTCCAGCTTTTGGATCTTCCATAGTTTCATAAGGAGCACAAGGATAGAAAATAAATTTACATCCCTGCTGCAAAAGACTTTCCAAATGACCATGAGAAATCTTTCCTGGATAACAAACTGACTCTGAAGGAATTGATTCCAGACCTTTTTCGTAAACATTACGACTAGAACGCTGACTTAATCTTACTCTAAAGCCTAATTCATTAAAGAAAGTAAACCAAAGAGGATAGTTTTCATACATGTTCAAAACACGAGGAATACCAACATCTCCTAATGGAGCATCTTCTGGTTTTCTAGGTACATACTGGAATAAACGTTTATATTTCCATTGGAAAAGATTTGGCATTGGACCTGGATCATCATCATCAATACCAGTATTTTTCTTATTGCTGGCATCAACAACAGTACCTTCAATCTCAGCACCACGTTCACAACGGTTACCAGTAATAAATGTACGTGAAGCATCTCCTGTAGAGAATGTATTTATTGTAAGAAGACAATTGTTCTGACACTTTCCGCATCGGCGTAAATCAAGAGAAACCTTGAAATTCTCAAGCTGTTCAAGAGTTGCAATTCCTGAACGAACATCATGTACAGTACCTTCTGGTTCACCTGGTTTTGGTGCCATTAAATCACACCACTGGTCATAAGCAATTAATGCAGAACCATAAGCTCCCATTAAACCGGCAACATCTGGACGATAAACCTGAACTCCAGCAATCTTTTCAAATGCACGAAGAATTGCATCATTAAAAAATGTACCACCCTGTACAACAACTTTTTCACCAATATCTGAAGCTTTTCTAAGTTTTATAACTTTAAATAAAGCATTTTTTATTACCGAGTAAGAAAGACCAGCTGCAATATCTGCTACTGATGCACCTTCTTTCTGAGCCTGCTTTACGCGAGAATTCATGAAAACTGTACATCGGCTACCTAAATCAACAGGTTTCTGTGCCATCAAAGCAATTTTTCCGAATTCCTTTACATCCATTCCCATTGTATTTGCAAAGTTATCCAGGAATGAACCACAACCAGATGAACAGGCTTCATTCAACTGGATAGAAACAATTGCACCGTCTTTCATGCGCAGACATTTCATATCCTGTCCACCAATATCAAGAAGGAATTCTACACCAGGAACAAAGAAATTTGCAGCACGGAAGTGAGTAATAGTTTCAACTTCACCAGAATCTACTCCTAAAGCTGCCTGGAATAAAGCTTCTCCATAACCAGTAGAAACCGCACGTGCAATATAAACATCTTCTGGAAGTTGAGAATATAAATCTTTAAGAACTTTTACAGCAAGTTCAACAGGATTTCCCTGATTGTGTGCATAGAAATCCCAAATAATTCTACCGTCTTTATCAATAAGACATGCTTTTGTAGTTGTAGAACCAGAGTCTAATCCCAGGAAAACAGGACCATGAGTTTTAGTTAAATCTCCACGTTTTGCTTTCTGTTCTGCATGACGAACCTGGAATTCATCTAATTCAGCCTGATTTTTAAAAAGTGGTTCAAGGCGCTGAACTTCTGACAATTCTGCTCCAACAAGATTCTGAAGACTGTCTTTAAATTCTTTGATTGTAGGGAATTTATATCCGTCTCCTATATCACCTTCAAATTTACGTTCAGCACTATATGCACAACCTGCAGCTACAAAAAGCTGAGAATCTTCTGGAACGATTACTTCTTCAGGCTTTAATTTTAATGTTTCAATAAAGCGAACTCTAAGCTGGTCAAGGAAGTGTAATGGACCACCTAAGAAAGCTACATTTCCGCGAATTGGTTTTCCACAGGCAAGCCCCGAAATAGTCTGAGAAACTACAGCCTGGAAAATGGAAGCAGCAATATCTTCTCTACGGGCACCTTCATTAATTAAAGGCTGAATATCAGTTTTGGCAAAAACACCACAACGAGCAGCAATTGGATAAATTTGATTTGCATTTTTTGCAAGTTCATTTAATCCAGAAGCATCAGTTTCAAGTAAAGCAGCCATCTGATCAATAAATGCACCAGTTCCTCCGGCACAAGTACCATTCATGCGCTGTTCTACACCACCTTTAAAATATGTAATCTTGGCATCTTCTCCACCAAGTTCAATAACAACATCTGTCTGAGGAATCAGTTTTTTAACTGAAGTTGTAGCGGCAATTACTTCCTGAATAAAAGGAATGTTCAACCACTGAGAAACAGAAAGACCTCCAGATCCAGTTACTTTTACAGTAATAGTATGAGAATCTCCATCTTCAACTTCTTTTACCAGATAATCTAATGCTTCATTTACAACTTTTATAATTGTACTTCGAATATCAGCTCTATGGCGCTGATAATCTCCATAAATCAAATTATCATCATCATCTAAAACGGCAACTTTTACGGTAGTTGATCCTACATCAATTCCAATTCTGATTGGTAAATCTTTTTTCGCGTTCATAATGTTCTCACCTAAAGATAATTTAGAAACGAATAATTATAATCATAGAATTATTAATTCAATCTAAATTTAATAATAAATACTAAAGTATTTCAACTATATTCAGGGCAAACGCATTATAAACAAAAATCCGATTTTTTGGCTCCCAGTCACGGTTGCGTGATTCAAAACCGCGCAATAATGCGCTACACGCTTTTTGTGGTATAGAAACTATTGAACTGCCGCTTCGCAGCAGCCACA
>JALEPQ010000195.1 GCA_022768685.1 Spirochaetia bacterium | reverse complement strand
ATGATGAATACTGGTACATAAATAAACATACCGATTTTGTGTCCCTGTTTCCATGTATCAACGGCAAGGAACATAAGAATTCCACATCCAATAGAAGAAATTAAAGCTTTCATTAGAGGAGCATCTAATTTTGCTGTATATGCTTTAACTGCTGCACTTCTAACGGCAGGAAAATATTTTCCGACAAGAATTCCGATTAAAAATGTTGTAAGAATATTAAACAGACAGATAATTACAACAAGACTTATATATTTAGTATCCTTGAAGTGATAAGCTATATATCCAACTTTTCCAGTGTAAAGATTAAATCCATAAACGCAGATGGCAAATAATCCGCCTGTAAAGAGAAGTGCGCCAAGCCATCCAAGACCTGCAGTAACACTAGCCATGTAAACACAGCCGCCAATTGAAATTAAAATACCTGATAAAATTGATTTTTTTATTTCGTTAAACATAATGTAATAATTATAACGAAATATTTTGTAAGTGGCGATATGGTTATGATATAATTAAACCCATGAAAAAAAGTGACTTAAATTATTTTATAAAATTCGGTATTAAAACTTTTCTTTTCAGGCAGAAAAAGCCTATACTTGGAACTATTATTCTTACCGATAAATGTAATCTTCATTGTAAACATTGTTCTGTGAATAATATTACAGCTATTGTGCATCCTTATTCCCAGATAAAATCTGAAATGGACACATTGTATAAAATGGGGGTTCGTATTCTGTTTTTTTGTGGTGGTGAAACTTTTTTATGGGAATCTGAAGGAAAAAGGCTTAGAGATCTGGTAATTGAAGCAAAACAGATGGGATTTTTGATTGTAAATGTAGTAACAAATGGAACTTTCCCTCTGGATTTACCGGAAGCTGATTTAATTCTCTTGAGTATAGATGGTGATAAAGATAAACATAATGATATTCGTGGTCCAGTATACGATACTATTATGAAAAATATTGAGGCAGCTACTTCTGATAATATTTGTTTTTATATGGCAATTAACAAGATTAATAAAAACACAATTTCTGATGTAGTGCATACTGCGCATAAAATGAAAAATGTACGGGCGGTTTCTTTTAATTTCCATACACCTTATCCAGATACTAAAGAACTTGCTTTAACTAAAGATGAAAAAGCAGAGTGTTGTAAAGAAATAAGTAAATTGATTGATGAAGGTATGCCGGTTTTTAATCTGAAATCTTCTATGCCTTATTTAATAAATAATAATTTTCCTACTCCATGTTATCAGTGTGTTGTAATGGAAAATGGAAAATTAAGTGTTTGTGGCCGCTGTATTGATGTTCCAGGTCTTTGTGAGCAGTGCGGGTATTGGTTTGTTGCTGAATACACTTTACTTTTTAAAGGGAAGTTAAAAGTAATTTTTGAAGTATTAAAAACCTACACAAAGTTTGTTTAATTTAATAACTGTAAAAGAGTGAAAATATGAGTTTTATAACAACATTGACAAGAAACTGGCTTACCCGTTCTTTTAAACCTTTTATTTTTACACCTGAATATGATGATGAACTTGATTATGAGGAACTTACAAATTTAGGACTTTATGTTCATATTCCTTTTTGTAAAAAAATCTGTTCATTTTGTCCATACTGTAAACAGATTTATGATTCGTCAGTTTGTGATGAATATGTAGAATATCTGCTTAAAGAAATAAAAATGGTGGGCAGTAATTATGTAAAAAAAACAGGAAAGAAAAAAACTGTAACCAGTGTGTATTTTGGTGGTGGAAGTCCTTCACTTGCTTCAAACAAATTAGATAGAATTATTGGTTCCTTAAAAGAATACTTTGATATTACAGAGGGAATTGGTATTGAACTGCATCCAGGTGATATTACTGAAGAAAAACTTGCTGTTTTAAAAAAGGCTGGAATTTCTAAAATCAGTATAGGCATTCAGTCATTTCAGAAGAAATTTTTGAATATTCTGGGGCGAGAATGGAATAATACAGAAATTATGTTTGAGGCTTTGAAAAAAGTTCCTTTTGAAACTGTTTCTATGGATTTTATTTTTGCTTTACCTGATCAGACTTTTGAAGATTTGAAGCTTGATATTGAAACTGCTTTTTCCAATGGGGCAAATCATATTGCTATTTATCCCTTCATTGATTTTACTTTTGCCAGCAGTAATATTCCTGTTATGAAGAAAAACGAAAAACATAAGCTTCTGGATGAAATTACTGATTATTGTAATGAAAAAGGGTATAGAAGAGATTCAATCTGGACTTTTTCTAATAATGAAAGTGCAAAATATTCTTCTATGACAAGAGAAAATTTTCTAGGATTTGGCTGTTCTGCAACAACTCTGTTAAAAAATCAGTTCAAGGTTAATACTTTTAATGTAAAAGAATATGAAAAAAGAATAGATGAAGGAAAATTACCAACTTCACTGACTATAAAATTTACATTGCGGCAACGAATGGTTTATTATCTTTTCTGGAGCTTATATACAACCAGAATGGATCCCCAGGCTTTTAATAATTTTTTTAATAAAGATTTTAATAAAATGTATGGTTTTGAGTTTATGGTGGGAAAAAAACTTGGTTTTCTGGAAAAAGAAGATGGCATTTGGAAATTAACACAAAAAGGCTGTTTCTACTATCATCATTACGAAAATTATTATACTCTTTCATATATTGATAAAATGTGGGGAATTATGAGACAAAAAGCATTCCCTGAAGGTATAAGTTTTTAATGAAAAAAGAACCAAAACTTTCATCATTAATTGATAAGGCTGTTTTTGATTATGGCTTAATAGAAGAGGGCGATAGAATTTTGATTGGGGCTTCTGGTGGAAAAGATTCTACTGCCTTGATTCATTATTTTTCTAACCGGATAAAAAGACCTGAATGTAAATTTGAATATAAAGCCTTGAATATTCAGAGTGATTTTGCTTTTCCTTTTCCTGAAAAAATTCTGAACCTTTTTAACGAGTGGAATGTGCCTTTTGAAACTCTGAATGTAAATATCCTTGAGCGGGTTAAGCCTGGACAAAAAATGAATTGTTACTGGTGCTCTACTCAACGGCGCACAGAACTCTTAAACTATGCAATAAAAAACGGTTATAACAAAATAGCTCTCGGTCACCATAAAGATGATATTCTGGAAACTTTTTTAATGAATATGATTGAAAAAGGTGAACTTTCCACAATGATTCCCAAGTTAAAATATGAAAAGTATCCTGTTATGATTATACGTCCTTTGTGTTATGTAAATGAAGAATCAATTATTGAATATGCCAGAAAAGAAGGTTATTTAGGCTTTACGTGTACTTGCAGTTATCAGGATAATTCAACACGAAAAGAAGCCAGAAAAAAACTGGATCTTCTTACTGATGGTGATATTCAAAAGAAAAACCATATTTTTAATTCATTAAAAAATGTAAGAAGGGATTATCTTTTATAAATTTTAATCAGATATACTCTTATTGATAAAGTCCATTTTCATCTTCTTTAATCCGGTTGTAAGAGAAACCTTATAAACATGAGGATTTAAAATACGTTTATAGGATTCATCAAAAGAATCCAGTTGTTTTTCCATTAATTTTCTTGCCCTTAAGAGTTTTTCATTTTCACTCATGTTCTGTTCTACTTTTTTCCCTTTGCTCATTTTGATTGTTAGAAGTTCCTGAGCTTGCACTGGAGTAAAATTAAATTTAATGTAGTCAACAATAGGGTGATGGAACTGATATTCCTTTCCACTTTCTATTTTCTCAGATTCAAGACAAATTATATCAGCACAGGCATTATTCTGCTGGTCGTAAAGACGATATACATTTTTTATTCCTGGATTACTTGTCTTTTCAGGATTATCAGAAATTTTCATTGAAGGAATATATTCTTTTTCTGATTCACTTTTTTTTGCGGAAAGTTTATAAACACCAGAAAAACTTGATTCTGACCCCCCTGTAACCATCTGCGTACCAACTCCATAAGAATCTATTGGTGAATTGCTGGAACGAAGTGCAGAAATAATTTCTTCGGAAAGTTCATTTGAAATGCAGATTTTAGCCTGCGGAAATCCTGCTTTATCCAGTTCTTTTCTAACAGCTTTTGTAAGGTAAGCTAAATCCCCAGAATCTAATCTTACACCAAAATTGTAACCCTGTTTTACAAGTTCTCCACCGGCAATGATTGCATTTTTTATTCCGGATTTTAAAGTATCGTAGGTATCAATTAAGAAAATAGAATTTTCTGGATATAGTTTCGCAAATTCACGGAATGCTTCAAGTTCGGAATCGTGAGCCATAACCCAGGAATGTGCCATAGTTCCCATTACTGGAATACCGTATAATTTTCCAGCTAAAGTGTTGCTTGTTCCTGCTGCACCTCCAATAAATGCGGCTCTTGTTGCACTCATGGCACCGTCTGAGCCTTGAGCTCTTCTTAAACCAAATTCCATTATTTCTGATTTATGACTTGTAAGCCATATTCGTGCAGTTTTTGTTGCAACTAGACTTTGGAAATTTATAGTATTAAGAACAAGTCCTTCTATTATTTGAGTTTCTATAAGGTTTCCATGAATGCGTAGTACAGGTTCCTGTGGAAAAACAATAGAACCTTCTTCCATTGCATATATTTCCCCAGTGAATTTAAAATCCTGCAGGTAGCGTAAAAAGTCTTCTTCAAAAATTTTCTGCTGTCTCAAAAAATCAAGGTCTTCCTTGGAAAATCTGAAATCTTGAATTGCATCAAAAAGAGGTTCTGTGCCTGCAAGTACAGAGAATCCGCCATTAAAAGGATTTTTACGGAAAAAAACGTCAAAAACAACATTATCATTTATCTTTTTTTTCCAGTACCCCTGAGCCATTGTGAGTTCGTAAAAGTCTGTAAATAAACCGCTTGTGATAAAATTGTTTTTAATCATTTTTTTACCTTAATTTATACTAAAAAGTCATCTACTGAAACATTTTCAGTTTGGTTTTTCATATCTTCGTCAGGATTATGAGGACGAGGATGATACTTGAATTCAAATTTAGCTACAGTAAATCTTCCTACAATTCTGCTTAAGAATGCATTGAATTTCCATTTTGGTGCCCATACTGCAATTTTTTTTCCTTTATAGGCTTTTCTTAAACAATGTTTAACAACTTTTACAGGGTCATAACCACCTTTTACTTCTTTTCTTGCACCATTAGAAGCTACATTTGCAAATTCTGTACTTACGCTTCCTGGACATAATGCACATACATTAATTCCTTTAGGTTCAAGTTCTGCTGCGAGGGCTACACTAAAACTAAGTACATAGGCTTTTGTAGCTGCATAAACTGCAAAATTTCCTAAGGGCATAAAAGCTGCAAGACTTGCTGTGTTGATTATGATGGAACCTTTTTTCAGGTAAGGAAGACATACCCAGCAAATTCCTGTCAGCGAAGTGCAGTTTAAATCAATCATGTCCATCTGACGTTTATTTGATGTCTGCTCAAAAGGTCCATAAGTTCCATAACCGGCATTGTTAACCAAAAGGCCAATTTCAATTCCGGAAGTGATTTTTTCATAGGCTTTATTTTCTTCT
The DNA here is from genome assembly GCA_022768685.1 of Spirochaetia bacterium. Classification (GTDB taxonomy): domain Bacteria; phylum Spirochaetota; class Spirochaetia; order Treponematales; family Treponemataceae; genus Treponema_D. Next base: position 6,767 of record JALEPQ010000195.1, on the reverse strand, counting down.
TCCAGAAAGTCTTTAAATTTCTGGACACCTTCCTGCCCGCTTATATCCATTGTAACAGGACGTACAATATTAAAATGATTTTTTGAATTAATTTCATTTGCAAGAGCTTCAAGTTTTTCTGTGCGTCTTGCAATAATCCAGATTTCGTCAAATTCGTTTTTTTGGGCAACCTGAATGGCAAATTCTTTTCCCATTCCAGAGCTTGCACCGGTGATAATTGCTATTTTTTTCATATTTTAATTATACTTTAAAAAAGAACTCTATTCCACCTCATAAAACTTTTCTGTCAGGGCAAACGCATTATAAACGCTTTTTCGTAATGCTTGCGCGAAGGAGCGGGGCGTGGTTCAAAAACACTCTTTTTGTGGCTGCTGCGAAGCGGCAGTTCAATAGTTTCTATACACAAAAAGCGTGTAGCGCATTATTGCGCGGTTTTGAATCACGCAACCGTGACTGGGAGCCAAAAAATTGGATTTTTGTTTATAATGCGTTTGCCCTGACTTTTCTGTTTTATGAAAATAATACTTCTTTATGCACATTGCTTTTTTGTATATAATTAGGGAATGAAAAAGTTATGTATTTTGTGTCCTCTGTTATTACTTGCATTTATTTCCTGTAAACAAGATTCTGATAAAAAACAGACAAAAAAGGAAATTTCACTTCATAAAAGTTCAACTTTAATTCAAAAAAATATTTCAGAAACAAAGAAGATTGAAGAAATTGAATTTGAGAATTTCATAAAAAAAATGCCTCTGGAAGATAGAATAGCTCAGCTTTTTATAATTAATCTGGAAGGTAATTCAAATTTCCGATCTTATGAAACTTTTTCTCAGGTTACAGGAAAAATTGATGAAAGGCCTTTAGTTGCAGGAGGATATTTATTTTTTTCATATAATCTGTGTGAAACACCTGACTTACAAAAGTTATTTTCAGAAAATATTTTTAATTACTGTAAAAAAAATAATGAAATACCTCCATTTCTTGCAATTGATCAGGAAGGAGGATATGTAAATCGTCTTAAAAAACTTACGGGTGGACTTCCTTCTCAGTCTAAGGTTGCATCTGAATATACTGTAGAAGAAGCATATAAGTTATACTCAGATCAGGCGAAAAAAATGGCTGAAATGGGTTTTACAATGAACCTTGCTCCTGTAATGGAAGTGTGTACTGATGATAATAAAGATTTTCTGGAAGGAAGAAGTTTTGGTTCTCAGGAACAGGTTATTGATTATGGTCGTGCCTGCGTAAATGCTTATCAGAATAATGGAATTGCAGCAGTAATAAAGCATTTTCCTGGTAATACTAATACCGATCCTCATTCCGGACTTCCTGAAATCACTCTAAATAAGGAAGAATTGGAAGAAAGTTTAATTCCTTTTTATGATAATCTGGATTATGCACCTGCAGGTATTTTGATGTCCCATGCTATTACAGATAGTGTAGATAAAGGTGTTCCCAGTTGTCTTTCTCATATATGGGTTACAGAAATTTTAAGAAATGAGTGGAATTATCAGGGAATTATTTTTTCTGATGATATTTTTATGGGGGCTTTGCAGAAAAATGGTTATTCGCCAGAAAAAGCTGCCATTATGGCTATTGAAGCTGGAATAGACTGTATTATGATAAGTGAAAAACGCTTTTCAAAGCCGGCAAAGGTTATTTATGAAAAAGCTCTGGAAGATAGTGAATTTGAATCAAAAATTAATGATTCGGTAAAGCGTATATTAAAATACAAAGTTGAATCTCATATTGTAGAATTAAAAGATATTTATAAATAGGATTTTTATGAAAGAAAAAAAACAGGTTTTAAAAGGTGAAGAAGGTTTTAATTCTTATTATTCAGAACTTTTTGGTGAACGATGGAATAGTTTAAAAGAATCTTTTTTCAAAGAAAATCAGAGTGTTGAATATAAAGTAAGAAATGCAGAAAAGTCCTATTTTCTTGATAGTGCCAGTATTTTTGCTGCATTGAACCTTCCTGTAAAAGGAGCTAAAAATATTCTTGATTTGTGTGCTGCTCCTGGTGGAAAAACCCTTGTACTGGCTTCAAGAATGGATGAAGATGCTCAGCTTTCATCAAATGAACGGTCATCTGACAGAAAACACAGGTTAAGTGTTGTTGTTGAGACTTGCCTTCCTGAAGAAATTTCTGAAAGGGTTAGAGTTTCCTGTTCTGATGGTTCAACATGGTGTACAAGACAATCTGAATGTTTTGGTAGAATTCTTCTTGATGCACCTTGTTCTTCAGAACGTCATGTAATACAAGATCCAAAATATCTTAATACCTGGTCTCCTTCCAGAATCAAGACTGTTGCAATGGAACAATGGGCTTTGTTTTCTTCTGCCTACAGACTTCTGGAACCTGATGGAATCATGGTTTATTCTACATGCGCACTAAATCCTGTAGAAAATGATGAAATGATTGAAAAATTAATAAAAAAATTTAATAAAGATGGAAAGTCCTTTGAATTATTGGAGTCTAAAATAGACATGAATGAAGTTACAGATTATGCGAATTTTAGAATTCCAGTAATTGAAAAAACAAAATATGGATATCAGATTCTTCCTGATACTGCTGAAGGTGCAGGTCCTATTTATTTTTCGATTGTACATAAAATTCAATCAATACAATCTTGATTTTTTTTTAATATCTCACATAATTTAAAAATAGTATTTTAACTAATTTTATTGCATTTATAGAGAGAGAAAATGGCAAACAAGTTACAAATAGACGAAAAACTGCAGAAAATTATTGAAATTGAACATCAGTTAGGAGAAATTCAGGATGTTGATGTACTTCTTGAAAGAATCCTTACAGAAACTAGAAAAATTGTTAATGCAGATGCAGGTTCTATTTATGTTACTGATGGTGACAAATTAAAAATTAAATATGGTCAGAATGACACTCATTTGAAAGAACTTGCTCCAGGAGAAAAACTTCCATATACTTGTTTTACTTTTCCAATTAATGAAAAATCAATTGCAGGATATGTTGCTTTTTCAGGAAAGCCTTTAAATATTGACGATGCATATACAATTCCAGAAGATAAGCCTTATAAGTTTAATAAAAATACGGATTTAACAACTTCTTATAGAACTAAATCTATTTACACTATTCCTTTAAAAATGGCTAATGGTAATCTTTTAGGAGTTTTACAGATTATCAATGCAAAAGATAAAGATGGAACAATAGTTAAGTTTAATGAAGAAGCACAGCTTTTGATTTCACATTTTGCTTCTTCTGCAGTTCAGGCATTACAGCATGCATATCTTACAAGTAATATGGTAAAACGTATGCTTAAAATGGCTGAATTCCGTGATCCTAAAGAAACTTATCCTCATGTAGAACGAGTATCTTCTTACTCCCTGGAAATTTATGACCGCTGGGCATTTAATCATAATATTCCGGAAGAAGAACTTCATAGTTATCGCGATAATTTGAAAATTGCTGCAAAATTTCACGATGTTGGTAAAGTTGGAATTTCTGATATCATTTTAAAGAAAACTTTTCCTCGTTTTACAGAAGAAGAACGAAATATAATGAAAGGTCATACTTGTATTGGTGCACAACTTTTTGATCCTCCTGAAAGTATGCTTGATAAAATGTCTCAGGAAATTGCACTTCATCACCATGACAGATGGGATGGGGGTGAAACTGGTTATCCAGGAAAAATTTCACTTAGTCAGTTTTCTATAAAAGATGGTGTAGTTCCGTTCTGTGAACCTCTTCAAGGTAAAGATATTCCTTTATCAGCCAGAATTGTTGCTGTAGCAGATGTATTTGATGCCTTAAGTCATAAACGTTGTTATAAAGAGGCCTGGTCAATAGATGATGCCTTTGCTGAAATTCAAATGAACTCTGGTGCACAATTTGATCCTGAAGTTGTTCTTGCGTTTATGCAGGTAAAAGATAGAATTTGTTCTATACAGATTGCTATTCCAGATGATCCTGAAGAATCATAGTGATTGTATAATCTTGTAATATATTTTTATTTTACAAGATTATGTATGATTTTATCAAAACAATTTGCGAAGGCTGCAAATTTCTTTTTGTCATATCCTTCGTTATAATGTTTGACAACTCCAGCTTGTGCTAAAGCAAAATCATAGTTTCTTTCAGAGAGCAATTCCTTAATATTTTCCTTACAGAAAACTGTTCCTCTGTCATTTATTGCTTTTATTCCTTTTGCCACAATTTTGTCTGCAAAAATTATGTCCTTTGTTATTACAAGATCATTTTCTTTCAGATTTTCTAAAATAAAGTTGTCAGCAGCGTCTTTTTCTGCAGGTACAATTTTCATTTCATAAGGATATTGTCTGCTGCATGGAATGTTTTTATTTGCTACTAAAGTTATTTTTAGTCCCAATTGATTTGCAATTTTTATTGAATGATTTCTGACCAGGGCAGGGCATGAATCTGCATCAATCCAGATGTGTGTTTTTTCCAATTTATAATACCTTATTTAAGTCTTCTAGCATTTGTATAGTTCGTTTTTCCATTTCTTCCTGAGATCTTAGTAATTCTTCAGGCATTACACCTTGTTCTAAAGCCACTTTTGTCTGTTTTTCTTTGTAAAGTTCATCACAAAGCATAATTCCAGAAACAATAGCAACCTGTAAAGGACTTTTTATGGAATCAATTTTATTTACGTCGTCTGTAAATTTCTTGTAGTAAGATAAGAGCTTTTCTAAATATTCAGTATTTTCATTTGCCTGGATAGTAAAATTAGTCCCAAGCATTTCAATATGTAGTTTACCCATTAGAAAATATCAAAAGTTAAATCTTCATCAGGATTTTCATCATCATTCTGATTATCTGAATTAAAATCGTCCTGATACTGTTCTTCATCAGCTGGTGCATCAAATACAGGTGCAGAATTCATCTCCTGAAAACCAGGTATTGATGTACTGTGATTATTTATAGTCTGAACTGGAACATCAACTGCCTGTTTTGTCTGAGGTTGAGTAACCGGTTTAGAAATCTGAGAGTTTTGAATGCTGTTTATAGGATTTTGTTCAATTGAATGACCTGCTGGTTCAATTACAGCAGTCTGTACTATCTGAACTTTCTGTTCTGATGTCTGAGATTTTGCCTCAGTTGAAAATGCAGCTTGACCAACTGTTTTCAGTACCGAATTTTCAATCGAATTAAGTCGGTCAAGTGCTTTTTTAATTCCATTCTCGATCTGATTTTGATCTACTTCAATTGTTGAAAGTTGCTCCGTTTTGCTAGAAAGCGCATTTGTGAGCTCTGAACATTTAGTGCGCAGAGCATCGTTTTCTGCCTGTAACTGTTGAATTTTAGCAACAGCACTTTCAACTTTCTGCTGTAATAACAAAACCTGATCGAGTGAAATCATATAATTAAGCCTTTAATGCCTTTTTAGCTGCTTCAACAACCTGTTTGAAAGCTGCTGGATCTTCAATAGCCATATTAGAAAGAGCCTTGCGGTTCAATTTAATACCTGCTTTGTTTACTCCATTGATGAACTGTGAGTAAGTAATTCCTTCTTCACGAACAGCAGCGTTGATACGTGCAATCCAAAGAGAGCGGAATTCATGTTTACGGTCACGGCGATCAACATAAGCATGATTTAAAGCTTTTGTAACAGCGTCTTTAGCTGGTTTATAATTTGATTTTCTGTCTCCGTGAAAACCTTTAGCAAGCTTTAAGATCTTTACACGGCGATTCTTTCTTTTTGTTCCGTCTATTGCTCTTGACATTTTCTACCTCATTAACCGTATGGAAGCATCTGCTTTCTGATTTTTTTAGCGTCTGCTTCAGCAACATAACCTGCTGCACGAAGATTTCTCTTACGTTTTGGTGAACGCTTTGTCAAAATATGACGAAGGTTCTGTTTCTTGTGTTTAACTTTGCCAGAGCCAGTTAAAGAATAACGTTTAGCTGCTGACTTCTTTGTCTTCATCTTAGGCATTTTCTAAACCCCTTATTTTGCGGCTTTTGCTGAAATTGTCATTGACATGTTTCTGCCATCCATTGCGGCAGGCTTATCAATATTATACGCAGAGGTAAGTCGCTTTAAAACCTCGTTCAGGATATCATAACCAAGTTCTGTGTGAGCTAATTCACGTCCGCGGAAACGGATAGTAACTTTAACTTTATCACCTTCGTCAAGAAATTCCTGAATATGTTTGGCTTTAGTATCAAGATCTCCAGAGCCGATTTTAGGCTGCATACGGATTTCCTTCAACTTTAATACTTTCTGGTTCTTCTTAGAGTCACGGAGCTTTTTCTCTTGTTCGAACTTGTATTTGCCATAATCAAGTATTTTACATACTGGTGGATTTGCATTAGGTGACACTTCAACAAGGTCAAGATCCTTTTCTCTTGCTAATTTGAGAGCTTCAGGTGTTGGAACAATTCCTAACTGATTTCCCTCATCATCAATAAGTCTGACCTCTCTTACACGAATCATTTCATTAATTCGCTGGCCCTTATTGTTGTTATTTGTGTTCACGTAAGCCAAAAATCCTCCTAGTGATACAACTTTTGTTGTTGTAAAACACTCTTTTACATAAACGTATAGGTTTTATTAATATATCAGAAATTGGGAGGGTGTGTCTACACTGAAAGTTCTGATTTGCGTCTTCTTGCAGTTGATTTTTGTAGTTTTATGCACAGGACAAACGCATTATAAACGCTTTTCCGTAATGTTGGTGCGAAGGAGCGGGGCGTGGTTCAAAAACACTCTTTTTGTGGCTGCTGCGAAGCGGCAGTTCAATAGTTTCTATACCACAAAAAGCGT
>JALEPQ010000183.1 GCA_022768685.1 Spirochaetia bacterium | reverse complement strand
ATAATGCGCTACACGCTTTTTGTGGTATAGAAACTATTGAACTGCCGCTTCGCAGCAGCCACAAAAAGAGTGTTTTTGAACCACGCCCCGCTCCTTCGCACCAACATTACGGAAAAGCATTTATAATGCGTTTGCCCTGCTGTTTTAATTGATATTTATTTACCATTATTATAATATTTATTCATTATGAAAACGAAAGCTCCTTCATCAATTTATATAATCATCACTGCAATTTTTACAGTTCTTTACATTTTTCTTGCAGCAAAACCTCTTAACAAAGAATATCATTTTACTCCAGAATGGCTTGTAAGCACTGCTAATCCTTCTATAAAGGAAAACTCAGATAATAAGGACTTAATCTATTTTAAGCTTGGTAAATCCCTAGGTTATTTTACAGAAAACGGTGATATCACTTTATATAAAGCATTTCCAGAAAAAGCATCTATTTCTAATGAATATTATTCAATCTATTCTACAACTGCAGGTGAAACTAAAATATATAATTCCCTGGGAGAAGAAACTGGAAAGTTTGTAAATTCAGGATTTCCATTCTTTATTGGAAAAAATATTTATAATTTTCTTCCTGGAGGAGCTTCATTTTCCATGTGTTCAGAAACAGGAGAAACATTATGGACTTATGAAGGAATTATGCCAATTACAGCGTTTAACAGTGAAGATAATTTCACGGTTGCAGGTTTTGTAGATGGAACTATAAAAATATTTAAAAACCAGGATGGCACTTTACTTAACGCTTATTCACCTGGCGGAAGTGATTTTTCTGCTATTTTAGGAATTGATGTCTCTTCTGATGGTAAATATATAGCATCAATTTCAGGACATGATAAACAACGTTTTATTATCTCCGAAATTAATTCTGATCATCCTAGAATTATCTTTCATAAATATTTAACAAATGATACAAAAGTCAGAACTCTGGTTCACTTTTGCAATAACCAGAAAAAAGTTGTTTATGTATGTGAAAACACAATTAATATATATGACATGAAGAAAAATAAAAACTACAAAATTCCAATTGATTCACGAATTATTGATATTGCAGAAACTGAAAATCAAATTTTTCTTCTTGGAAAAAAAGGTACTGTAAATTCTATCTATATTCTTGAAAAAACAAATATACTTGAAGGAAAGTTTTCTTTTGAAGCCGAAAATTCCTTTATCCGAACAAAAGACAACTCTCTTTACGTTGGAAAAGACAACACCATTTCTAAAATTCTGATTACACGAGACTAATATGAAAAAAACAATTATTTCTTTTTTTATTTTCAATTTTCTTATTTCAGTTCTTTCTGCCTTTGAATGGCCTGTTCTTGAAATCAATAAAAATTCCTTTCAATCATACTTTGGTCAAAAAAGAGGAACTCAAATAAGCTCTTCCATTATTTTTTCTGATTCCCAGGAAACAGTGGCTGTTGAAAAAGGAAGAACTATTGTTGTTTTTGAAGATGAAGATTGTTTTTTTCCTTCAACTTTAGGTGCTTCTGTTATTATTTGTCATGAAGATAATTTAGCTTCAGTGTATGCAAATTTAGATAAAAACTCAGTTCTTGAAAAAGATGTTTATATTCAAGGTGAATCAATTGGAACTGTGGGAAATACAGGATGGCAAGAAAATAGAAATACTCTTGAATTTCAAATTCTTGATTTTAAGAACAAAGCTTCCATAAATCCTATGGTTTTAATGCCTAGAAATTATGAAGAACCTCCGGTAACAATTTCAGGAATAAAATTGAGAAACAAAAGTGGAACTATGTATGATATTTCAGAAATTAAATATCTTGCAGCAGGCACTTATAAAGTATATTCCAAAAAGAATGATATTACAGTTCCCTTCAAAACAAACATCCTTATTAACGGGATAGTTGAAGATGCTGTTTCATTTGATTCTATCGTGCATGAAAATAATAAAATTCTTATTTCTGGAAAACGTAAATACACATCCGAAGAAGTTTATCCTGGTAATAATATGATTCTTCTTGGAGAAGTTACTCTTACACCTGGAAAATGTGCAATGGTTATTTCTATCAGCAATTTAAAAGAAGTTGTAAAAAACAATACTTATAATATCTCCATTTATTAATAAAAATTTACATAAAATTGATAGTAACACTATCACTTTTTACTAGCCTTTTTTAAATAATATGTTATATTATAAATACAAAGTTAAAAAAGGAGAATTTTTATACTTTTATTTTATCAAAGGGGATTTCTTTATGAAGAAATTAACAAAACTATTTACAGTATTAACAGCTGTAGCATTAATGGCAACTCCTGTATTTGCTCAGGAAGTTGAAGATGTAACAGAAACAACTGCTATTGAAAAAAAATCTTCAGCACTTGATAATTTTTCTTTTGCTGTAAACTTTGCAGTTCAATTAAAACCAGCTTCTAACCTGAACACAACTGCAGAAGGAACTCACTTTTCACCAGTAACAAATTTCTTTTCTGGTCCAGGCGGAAAATTAGTTCCATCTGTAACATACACTATTCCAACACCTCTTGGAGAAGGATTCTTACTTGGAGGAGCTAATGTAGCTATTACAGGTGAAGTTGAAATTGGAGGTCCAGTTACAGCAAAACCAGGAATCTCAGTTGCATTTACTCCACTTCCATTCCTCGTATTCAGTGCAGGTGGATCTTGCGGTTCTGGTTGGGATTTCTTAGGAAACCAGGGAACTGCTGTTTGCATCAATACAAATGGAAATACATTAACTTATCAATCAAGTCCATTATTCTTCTACAAATGGTATGCTCAGGGAACCTTCCAGTTCATGACAGGGGCTCTTATCTCTAACCCATGGGCTAACGTTGTAATGCAGTATTCTTATCAGGTTTACCAGGAATCTATTGCAGGAACAAACGCAACATACTGCTGGCAGGCTGGTTATGGAAAAACCAATGCTTTAGCACAGTACATGTGTGGAATTTTGGCTTACCAGATGCCTGTTCTTGAATTTGTTCGTGCTGGTGCTATGTGGGAAAACAACGGTTATTACACAGGATTCAAATCTAATACTGTAAGTCCATTAGTTCAGATTCAGTTTAATAAACACAACAATCTAGCAATTCTTGCAAGTTTCCAGACAAGAAATTCAAAAGATGATTGGGGTGAATACAGCAACAAACAGCGTACTGTAACAACTACAACAATCAACACTACAGAATGGTACTTAGACAAAGTTGCAGTTAGCTATACATATTCATTCTAAGACAATCAGGTCTAACTAATTGAAAATTTTATGTTCCATGGTAAAATAATACTATGGAACATAAAATGATTTTGTCAGCATCAGGCTGGCGTAAAGTATTTGCCGCTTCTGGCAATGAACAGGATAAATCACCTGATATTACAGAAGCTGATAAAGCACTTGCTGTTATTGCAGCAGATGTATTCTTCGATTATCTTTCAAAAAAATCCGGTCAGAATAATCCAGTAATAGCCTTAGGTTATGATACAAGACCAACAGGTCCACAGATTGCGGACGCTATGTTGCATTCGTTGGTAAAAAAAGATGCTATAGTACAATTTTCTGCAGTTACTTCTGCTCCAGAAATCATGGCTTATGCTAAGAAACTAGATGGATTTATTTATATTTCTGCAAGTCATAATCCTATAGGACATAATGGAATCAAGTTTGGTCTGAATGATGGTGGTGTTTTAAACGGAAAAGAAAATGCACTTTTAGTAGAAGATTTCTGTAATCGCCTGAAAGATGACATAGCAGTTCAAAAGGCTGTTGATGAAGCCTATTCATGCAGTTCAACTATGCTTAAATCTGTTTACGATTCTTCAGAAAGCTCCAAACACAATGCACTTCACGCATATAAAGACTTTATAAATCAGACAATCTGCGATAGTGATGATGTGAATTATCAGAAAGAATTTTATGAAGCATTAGAAACAGCTACAGAAAGTAAGGAAATTGGAATTATATGTGATTTTAACGGAAGTTCTCGAAATTATTGTATTGATAGAGAATTTTTTACAGAACATAAAATCCACTTTTCCAGTATAAATGATAATGAAATTGTTCATGAAATTATTCCAGAAGCTGAAAATCTTGTTCACGTAGCAAAATATATGGAATTTCTACATAAAAAATATCCAGAATATATTTTAGGCTACATGCCCGACTGTGACGGAGACAGGGGGAACATTGTATATTGGGATGAAAAAGAACAGAAAGCTGTTATTTTAAAAGCACAGGAAGTATTCAGTCTTTCCGTCCTTGCAGAATTAACTTTTAGTATCTGGAAAAATAAAAATACTCAAAACAATAAAGATTTTAAACCAGCTGTATGTGTAAATTGTCCTACATCAATGAGAATTGAAGAAATTGTAGAAACTCTAGGTGGCAAAGTATTCCGTGCAGAAGTTGGTGAAGCAAATGTTGTAAACTGTGCCCGTGAAAAACGGGAAGAAGGCTACAACGTACGAATTTTAGGAGAAGGTTCAAATGGAGGAACAATCACCTATCCTTCTGCCGTTCGCGATCCTTTAAATACTGTTTTTGCAATCATCAAACTGCTCTTAATTCGTGAAAATGGACTTTACAAACTCTGGTGTGACAAATCAGGAAATAAATATAACGAAGATTTTACTCTTACAGATATATTAAAAACTCTTCCTGTTTACACTACAACTGGAGTAAGTGAACCTAGAGCTATTTTAAAAGTAAAAACTTCAGATAATTCAAAACTAAAAGCTTCATTCCAAAAAGTATTTGAATCAGAATGGAATGTAAAAAAAGATGAACTTAATGCAAAATATGGTATAGCTGATTATGAAGCTATTATTACAAATGGAACAAAGGAAACAAGAAATATTTCTGATTTTTCTCTAAGTGGTAAAGGAGGTTTGAAAATTCTTTTTAAGGATAAAGAATCTAAACCTTCTGCATTTATCTGGATGAGAGGAAGCGGTACAGAACCTGTTTTCCGAATTATGTGTGATGTAAAAGGAAATAACCCGGAGATGGAAAAAAATCTTTTACAATGGGAAACTGAAATGCTTGTAAAAGCTGACAAATAACTTTAATAAAATAAAAAAAATCACTATAATTAATTTGCTAATTTTAGTTAGTGCAAGGAGAACTATAAATGGATAAATCAGAAATCTTAAAACGTGCACAAGATTATATTGCAGAAGAAAAAGATGAACGTTTTAGTAAAGAAGTTCAGGAATTAATCGAAAAAGAAGATTATAAAGAACTTGAAGATAGATTTTATCAGACACTTGAATTTGGTACAGGTGGTTTAAGAGGAATTATGGGTGGCGGAACAAACCGTATGAACACTCTTGAAATTAATAAAGCCACACAGGGATTAGCAAATTATGTTATAAAGGCTTTCCCAAATGAAGCAAAAGAAGGAACTTTAAGTGCTGTTATTGCTTATGATAGCCGTTTAAACTCTGATGTTTTTGCTGAGGCTACAGCATTAATTTTTGCTGCCAACGGAATCAAAGCATATTTATTCTCTGGTTTAAGACCAACTCCAGAACTTTCATTTGCAATTCGTGAATTAAAAGCTCAGACTGGTGTTGTTGTTACAGCATCACATAATCCACGTATGTACAATGGCTATAAAGCTTACTGGAATGATGGTGCTCAAGTTATTGAACCACATGATACAGGTATTATTGAAGAAGTAAACAAAGTTACTGATGTAAAAACTATGACTCGCGTTGAAGCTATTGCAACAGGAAAACTTGTAATTATTGATAAAGAAATTGATGAAAAATATTGGGAAATGTGTAAAGCCCAGCTTTTCCGTCCTGAATTAATCAAAGAAAAAGCAAAAGATATCCGTATTGTTTATACACCACTCCACGGAACAGGAGCTATGCACGTAGAAAAAGTTCTTGGAGACTTGGGACTTGAAATAATCACTGTTCCTGAACAGCGTGATCCAGATGGCAATTTCCCAACTGTTGAAAAACCTAATCCAGAAGAAAAACCAGCTTTGACAATGGCTGTTGAACTTGCTAAAAAAGTTAATGCAGATGGTTTAATGGCTACAGATCCTGATGCAGATCGTTTTGGTACTGCTTTCCCAGATAAAGATGGAAACTGGGTATTACTCAGCGGAAACCAGATGGGTGCTCTTTTGATGGAATATTGTCTTCTTTCAAGAAAAGAACTTGGAAAAATGCCAGTTAATCCTGTTATCATTCGTTCTATTGTTACTTCTCCTTTTGGTGATTACATCTGTAAAAAATACGGTGTAAAAATGGAAGAAGTTCTTACTGGATTTAAATGGATTGCTGCAGCAGAAGCAGTTCATGAATCAAAGGGAACTGGTACTTATGTATTTGGTCTTGAAGAATCATACGGTTACAAAGTAGAAAAAGAAGTAATGGATAAAGACGGTGTTTCAGCTGCTGCAATGTGTGCTGAAATGATTCTTTACTGGCGATCACAGGGTAAGAGTTTACTTGAACACCTTGAAGAAATGTATAAAGAATTTGGATATTTTGAAGACCGTGCCATTTCACAGAATTTCCCAGGAATGTCTGGTGTAGAAACTATGAAAAACATTATGTCTGATTTACGCACAAAAGCACCAACAACTCTTGGTGGCGAAAAAGTTACTAAAATCCGTGATATTCAGAACAGCGTAACTTTTGATCCTGCTAATCCTGCTTCTAAAAATCCAATTGATTTACCAAAAAGCAATGTTCTTCAATTCTATTTGGAATCAGGTACAATTGTTAGTGCCAGACCTTCAGGTACAGAACCAAAAATTAAATTCTATATCAATACTATGGTTCCTGCTAAAGATGGTTCAGATGCATGGTTTGCTGATGCTAAGAAAAAAGCTGCTGAACTTTGTGACAACATCGCAAAAGGCATTCAGACAATGATTGATGCAGCAAAATAAAAAAATAACAGACTTAAAAATGGTACTTCGTTTATTTGATAAGGGAGTGCCATTTATTGCCTTTGATACTGAAACAACCAGTCTATCACCAAATACAGGCAGAATTATAGAAATAGGAGCCGTCAAATTTAATAAAGATGGTCCTATTTCTTTTTTTTCTCAATTAATAAATCCTCAGACAATTATTCCACCTTTCATAACAGAATTAACTGGAATAACAACAAAGATGACAATTTTACAGCCTTCTATGTACAAAGTTTTGCCATCTTTTCTTGACTTTATTGAAGATACAACACTAATTGCACATAATGCCCAATTTGATATGAATTTTTTAAATGCAGAATGTATAAAGTGCAATATGAATCCAACTAAAAATAAATTTATAGATACATTAATTATTTCAAACAGGTGTTTTCCAGAATTAGAAAAACATAAATTGGATTTTCTGGCTGATAATCTAAATTTAGATAAAGGAAACAGTCATAGGGCTCTGGACGATGCCAAAACCTGCTATGAACTGTTTTTGAAATGTCTTGATAAATATCGGCTATCAAAAATAAAATAAATTAATTTCTTGGGGCTTTAGCAGGATCTATAGGCTGACCATTCTGGAAAACCATAAAAGTTATCTGTGAATTACCGGAAATTGAATCTATTCCGGCAGTTCCAATTGTTTTTCCACTTACAATATAGTCTCCTTTTTTTACATCAACAGAACCTAAACCTGTATACGCATAAATTAAACCGGTTTTTGATTGAATAAAAACTACCTGCCCAAATCCACGATAAATACCAACATACATTACGGTACCTTCGTGAATACAAAGAACACTCTCATTTTGTTTAGCTGATAACTGAACGCCTGAAACTTTTCCTTTTACTTGTGTAACTTTAGGATTCTTTACAGGCCACTTAGTTGAAGAATCTGATGTTAAAGTTGCCCCATAAGAACGAGTATCAGGAGTTTTAGCAGGAACAGTCACCGTAGAAGTATTAGATTTTACAGGTGAATCAGTCTTTTTCTCCGAAACCTTTTTTATTTCTTCATTTTTCTGATAAATCTTTATTTTTTGACCAATTTTTAATACAGTATTTGAATCAAAACCATTAATATTTAATAAATCTGCAAGAGAAATGCCATTTTTTCTTGCAATACCATATAAGGTATCACCTTTTTCAACAGTATATGTTGATGTTTTTACAGCTGAAGATGAAGCTGTTTTATTTTTACTTGCTGTATTTGTGGAAAGTGCAGCTGCAGTGCCTATATCAGCTTCAGGAATAGTCAATTTCTGACCAATTTTTAATACATCATTTTCTGACATATTATTTGCAGTTCTTAATTCAGCAACAGTCAATTGATATTTTTTACTGATAGAATATAAAGTATCTCCTTTTTCAACTGAATAATAAGTATCAGCTGCACATAATGAACTAAGTGCAAGGAGAATTGATAATGCAAAAATGTATTTTCTCATATTTTAATTATCGGCTGAAATACACCAGTAATTAAGTTCAACTGTAAAATTAACTTACAATTTCATGAAATAGTTTATTTACATCTACACCTGAAATAATTTCATTTTCTTTATAATGATTAAGTAAACCATCTCGACCATTAACAAGGTGAGTTGATGTAATACCATGCTTAATTGAAATATCTGCTTCCATCAGTGCAGAAAGATGATCACATACTCGTACTAGTTTTCCGTCTACAGGATTAAATGCTGCATTATTATATTTATTATTCAAATCATCCCATGAAACAGTTTTAACAGACTCTGTTGGTTTAAAAATCCTATTAGAAAATTCATCACTGGTATAATAAATCATTTCGTCTATATAAAAATCCTGCATTAAAGGAACTAGTTCTTTATTTACAATTTCATCTTCAATTTTCTTAACAATATTTGGAAGATCATCAGTTGCCTGTTTTACTGGTGAAATAATATCTCGGGTTACAGATTCTGGCAAATCATGAAAAAGTGCACTAAAATAATTATTAATAACTCTTCTTTCACACATATCAGGATTAGATTCTCTTCCTAAAAGAAGTGTCATTATAGCTACGAAAAAACAATGTCCTAAAACTGACGTACCAGGAACACGAGGTGTCTGATTCCATCTTGTTTGAAATCGTAATTGCTCTATTTTTAAAAGAAAATCAAAATCTTTTTGATGTGTAATTAGTTTCTGTAGTCCTTCAAGATCAAGATATTCCTGAATTTCAGTTCTAAGCTGGGAATCAATTCCTGTTATACGTTCACGCTCATTCACTACACTGAGCATTTCAAGTTCACGGATAGTAGAATATTTATGTGCTGCATTATAGACTCTTAATGTGTCATTTAATTCTGTTAATACGGGAATAGAACCAGCTTTTTGCCCAATGTATATTGTAAAATTAGAAAAAAGTTCTTCATCGGTAATAAGACTTTTGTACTGATTCAAAACCCACTCATTTAACCGTAAATATTCATCAGGGAATTCTTTTTTTAACATCTGCTGAACAGGTGCTTTTATGTCACAAAGTGCAATTTTTTTTAATAAATCAAATAATGAAGCATATATCATCCAATACCAGTCAATATGCTTTCCTTTATGCTCTTCATATTTACCAAGAATATAAGCGATAACCATTTTTTCGCTTTCTTTATCCATTTCAACTAAATCAAAAGGTCGAACAAGGTCAGTCCATCGCTGGATTGAAAATCCTTCAAATATTTTTAGAGCAAATTTTTTTTCCATTAATTACTTAATCCATTTTTAGCATCAGAATCCATCTTGTCTTTCCATACTAAAGCTTTCTTTTTTACTTCTTCAGCTTGTTCTGAATTTCCTAATGCAATATAAAGTTTTCTTGATGCAAGAAGATATTTTATAGCATTACGCATATCATCAATACGACGAGTTGATAATTCGTATTTATCTCGATATGCATTAGCAGAATCATTTAAAAGTTTTGTAATCATTCTGATATAAAGAACTGTTGTTTCATAATTAGTAGAACGAGGATCGAAATAATCTTTACAGGCAGTTTTCATATCAATAAGATTTTTGGCAACAGTAGTAAAACGTCCCTCCAACTCAACAAAAGACCACTTCCATTTACTGTTATCACCAAAGGCATCTTTTAAAATATTTATAGCAAGTCCAAGTTTTTTTATAATTCCATAACGTCTTGTAATTGGCACATTCAATAATTTATCATGATATTTTGATAAATCTGCATAGGGAACATCAATTATATTTGAAACTAACTCTTCCAGATAAATAATAGCTTTATATAAAACTTTACGAGCATCATTTAATGCATCATTATTTTTTACTTCCATTACTTTTACTGAAAGGCTATTCTGGGCAATATAAAGAGAAGAAACATAAATCATATCTTCACACAAAAGCAATTTTTTATTTTCATAATCAATATCACCTTCGTGCATACTATTAAGCATAGTTTTTTCTTTTTCCAAAGTAGCATTAATTTTCTCTTTGTAAGGAGTTATTGCACTATTGAAATGAAGTCTTGTTTCTTCTGAAATTTTTGCCATTATAAGCCTCCGCTAAACTTATTAAGCATAGAGCGTGCATGTTCCAATGATTGGGCATTATCAGAATCACCAGAAAGCATTCTTGCAATTTCTGAAACTCTTTGTTCACCTTCAATAACATACACATTAGATGAGGTAATTTCTCCAGAGACACTCTTCTCTATCTTAATTTGATTATCGGCATAAACAGCAATGCTCGCTAGATGTGTTATACAAAAAATTTGATGTTTTTCTGATAATTTTTTAATGTGATTACCAACAGCAACAGCTACTTCGCCACCAATTCCTGTATCAATTTCATCAAAAATCAATGTATCAACTTTATCAACTTCAGCAAATATTGTTTTTAAAGCAAGCATAACTCTGGAAAGTTCACCACCAGAAGCTATTTTTGCAAGTGGCTGAGGAGGATTTCCCGGGTTAGCACTGATTAGGA
Organism: Spirochaetia bacterium; assembly: GCA_022768685.1. Classification (GTDB taxonomy): domain Bacteria; phylum Spirochaetota; class Spirochaetia; order Treponematales; family Treponemataceae; genus Treponema_D. Next base: position 3,892 of record JALEPQ010000183.1, on the reverse strand, counting down.
ATTCAATATTATCTTTTCCGTAAGGTCCACATTTTTGTTCTACATCAGAAACAGATTTTTCTGTAATTCCTACAACAAATTGAGTTCCCTTCATTCCAAGACTGCCTAATATTTCATTTACTTCAGACGATAATTCAGAAGCACATTTTTTTCTCTTATCAGAGATTATTGCAGCACGAGACAAAATCTCTTTTTCAAGAACCTTAATTTCTGCCTGTAACGCAGATTTTTGATCATTTCCATTTGTATTTTCTTCAACAAATTTCTGTGCTTCTTGAAAATAATTCATTACTTCACAAAGAGGTGCATTTACAGAAGAGGCATATTTTTTCTTTAAATTATAAATCAAAGAAAGACGGTCTTCCACCTCCTGCAATCTGTTTGGATCAAAAACAAGTTTATTCTGATAATCAGAAAATTCATCTGCTAAATCTGAAAGTTCATAAAACGCAGATTCTAATCTGGAATTTAGTTTTTCAACAGATTTATCAAGCTGACTGAGAGCAGCAGCCTCTCTCACAGCCTTTTTTAAGGAAACAACAATATTTTCGTCTTTACCTGAAAGTAAATTGTTTAAATTTTCAACATTAGAATATAACTTTTCATAAGAAAGTAATCTGGTTTCTTCTTCCTCAAGGATAGTGTCTTCATCTTTTTTTAGCTTAGCTTCAGATATTTCCTGAACTGCAAAAGACATTAATTCTAATTTTCTTTGACGTTCATCTTCTGACATTGAATATTCAGAAAGAGATTTTCTTTTTTCTACAAGAGATGCATATAACTGTGTAAATTCATGAACTTCATCTACAATTCCACAGCGAGCATCAAGAAATTTCCTGTGTTCACTAACTTTCATTAAAGACTGATGTTCATGCTGACCATGTATATCAACCAAAAAAGAAGAAAATTGAGCCAGATCCGTTCGAGTAACAGGAACATCATTAATCCATGCTGCAGATTTGCCTGTATCACGAATATAGCGGCGTAGTAAAACTCTGTTATTTTCAACTTCAACATTATGCTGTACAAGCCATTCACTTACATTTCCAGGTTCAGCATCATCATCAATGTGGACATTTTCTTTATAATCAGGAATATAAAAAGTCCCACTTACAGATGCCTCATTTTTTCCATGACGAATCATTGATGTTTCAGCTTTTCCACCTAAAAGAAAAGACAATGCACCAATCAAAATTGATTTTCCGGCACCTGTTTCACCAGAAAATACAGTAAATCCTTTATTAAATTCAAGATAGTCAGAATCAATGAGGGCAAAATCTTTTATTGTCAAATCTTCAAGCATGAGGTCCTCCTGACCAGTTCAATTTTGAGCGAAGGGCTTTATAAAAGTTTTCTGATGTACAGCCCACCAAACTCACTTTTTTTTCAAATTGCTTAATGATAATTTTATCACCTGTAAATAAATCCACAGGTTCCTGTCCATCTACTGATATTCTGGCTTCAATTGTCCGACTTTTTTCTATTGCAATTAAAATCTCCCCTTTTGTATTTAAAACAATAGGTCGTGAAGACAACGAAAATGAATTAATCGGTGTCATTACAATAGCATCAAGTTCAGGATCTACTATAGGTCCACCAGCTGCAGCAGAATATGCAGTTGAACCTGTTGGAGTGCTTATTATAACTCCATCAGATTTCAATTTACATAAATTATAATCATCATATTTTATATCTAACGATATAGTAGTAATTGCATTTTTTCCACAAATTACAGCATCATTTAAAGCATAAGAATTATAGATTTCTTTTCCATATCTCAGAACTTTTACAGAAAGCATATTTCTTAAAGTAATGGGAGATTTATCATTCAGAAAAGAATTTAAATTTTCTTTCCAATCTTCAGGTTGAATTGACGCAATAAAGCCAAACTGTCCAAGATTAATAGGAAAAATTGGAATATTCTGTTCTACACTGTTTCTGGCAGCAAAAAGAACTGTTCCATCACCACCTAAAGTAATAACAAAATCAAAATCACAAAAAGAAACTCTATCTCCGAATCCTACAAAGCTAATAAACTCACAGGAAATTGATTTAGTATTTAAAAAAGCTTCAATTTCTTTCGCAAGATTCAAAGATTCATTTTTTGTAATGTTAATAATTATCAGAGCTCTTTTCATTTGCTTCATTATGGTAATGAACCTAAAACCTTCACAATTTTAGCAGTTTCAGACTTGGTAAGTCTAGGATACAACGGAAAATGAACACATCGTAAATATAATGACTTAGCATGAATCAAAGAATCTAATTCATCCTGCTTTAATGCAAATACAGAATTTTCATAAGCTAACTGAATTTCTATATCTTTTTTTGCAGCATATTGTTTTACATCCTTGTATGAACTGGCAAGAACAAGAGGAAAAGCCGAAACGGTAGAACCGTCATCAAGTTCACGAGCATATAATTTATGACGTCCAATCATACAAGCATGCTGATACATATTAAATATTTCTTTACGAGTTTTTTCATTTCTAGCAAATTCTTTAACCTGAATCCATGCCAAAGCGGCATTTATATCAGGAAGAAGATCTGTTTCTGGAGCTACGTCAACATATTTTTTAAGAACAATCCATTCCCGTCTTCCAGGAGAAAGCAAAATTGCTCCACCGCCAGAGGTAATTACATCCCTTTCTTCAAGGCCAAGAATTGTATAAACACCAAAAGTTCCGCTTGCTTTTTTTACATCAGAAACAGTTCCATCATCGTTTTTTACGGCAACAAACGAACCTGCACTATGAGAGATATCTTCAATAACTGGAATCCCTAAAGAAACAATATTTTCTAAATCAGGAAGAATCCCTTCTGTTTCATGAAGAAGTAAAACTTTACCACCATCAAGCATTCCTTGTTTGATAGTTTCAACACTTAACAATCCTGTAGTTTCTTCAACATCAAGAACCTGCGGAATATACCCCAAGTCAACTAAAGTCTGATACTGCCATGCAGGAGCCAATGCAGAAATCATTATTTTAGTCGCTTTTTCTACACTTAAAGCTTTTAAAGCATAACTCAAGGCAATGGCAGGACTTCTTAGAGCAACGGCTCCATCACACTTTATAAATTCTTTAACCTGCTGAATTAATTTTCCATTTAATTCACCAGGCCCAATATTTTCATCAACCATGCAGGTTAAAACTGCATCCATTTCTTTTCTTCTAATTGTTGTACTGTATGTTTTGATCATTTACTGTATTTCAATAATTTTTTGTAATTCTTTTGGATTAAATACTTTGCGGATATTCATCATGATCAAATAACCACGTTCTTCTTTTATAACACCCTCGATGTATTCTGTTCCAATACCATTCAACATCTGTGGTGGATCCTTAATATCTTCACCCTTAATAGAAACTACACGCTCAACTTTATCAATAATAATACCAACCTTGCTATTATCAATCTGCAAGATGATAAATCCACCATCCATTTCTATATCTTCTCTTTTTCCTACTGACTGAATATTAAAGCGTTTATGCAGATCAATAATAGGAATAATTTCACCTCGAAGATTAATAATGCCTTCTACATAATAAGGTGCATTTGGAATTACACGTACATTAGAGAGTCTTAAAATCTCCTTAACATCCATGATGTTAACACCATATAATTCTTCTCCCAAATGAAATGTTACTAACTGATACTGTGTTTCGGCTTCCATACAATCTCCTTATCCAACGATGTTATTATATATAATACTCTGAAATAAGCAGATTTGCAATGTAAATTAAAACCTTAATCAGGGCAAACGCATTATAAACAAAAATCCGATTTTTTGGCTCCCAGTCACGGTTGCGTGATTCAAAACCGCGCAATAATGCGCTACACGCTTTTTGTGGTATAGAAACTATTGAACTGCCGCTTCGCAGCAGCCACA